>CAMLNJ010000001.1 GCA_946481225.1 uncultured Verrucomicrobiota bacterium
CTCACGACCTACGAGGACACCGAGCAGATATTCGAGGCGCTGCGGGCGGGGGCCAGCGGTTACCTGTTGAAACGCAGCGCGCGGCAGGAACTGATCCCGGCGATCCGCGACGTGCAACGCGGGGGCGCGCCCATGTCGATCAAGATCGCCCGGCGCGTGGTCACGCATTTTCACCAGATCCGGAAACCGGCGAACGAGATGGAGACGCTCACGAAGCGCGAGAGCGAGATTCTGGAAAGCCTGGCCGGCGGACTTTCCGACAAGGAGATCGGGGAGCAGCTCGGCCTGAGCCGGCATACGGTGAATACGCACCTGCGCCATATCTACGAAAAACTCCACGTTCAGACGCGCACCGAGGCGGTCGTGCGGTTTCTCAAAAAGTGAAGGGGCGAAAGCGATTGGGCGGCTGACGCCTTCCGCGAAAGGCGCGGGCGAGGCGACGGGGTGCGGAGCGGTTTCGGTCCGGCGGCATCGCGAATTCAAGTGATACCGAGAAGACGGCGGCTGTGGTCTAATCAGGCAGGTATCCCACGCCGCTTCCGACCCCTTTGTTTCCCTGTTAGTTTGGAGCGATGGACGCGGGCCCCTGATCCCCATGGTCCAATCTTTTGAAAATAGAACGGAAGAAGACGATTCCCCCGATTCCCCCGTTGAGCGGCGGGTGACCATACGCGATATCGCCGCAAGAACGGGCGTCTCGCACGTGACCGTCTCCTATGCGCTGCGCGGCATGGCACGGGTGTCCACCGCCCTCCGTGAACGCATCTGCGACGAAGCCCGTAAAATGGGCTATCGCCCCGATCCCATGCTGCGGGCGCTAAGCACCTATCGGCGGGCCCAACACCGGGACACCCGCATACAGTCCGCTTTGGCCTGGCTGAGCTGCTGGGATCTGCCGGAGGCGATGCACACCCGAAAGGAGTTCCACGCGTATTGGCTCGGCGTGAAGACCGTCGCGGAGAACAACGGGTATCGCTTGGAATCTCTGGCGCCGAACGAACGGCTTTCGGTGGGCCGCATCCAGCAGATCATGCGGGCGCGGAATATCCGAGGAGTGCTGATCCCGCCGCCCCAGAGCACGTTTTCGCAGGATCTGAGCTGCTTCGACTGGAGCAAATTCGCGGTGGTGAAATTCGGCCATGCGTTCGACAAGCTGCCCGTCAACCTCGTCACCAGCGCGCATACCTATAACGCCGCGCTGGCCGTCCGGAAAATGACGGAGCGCGGGTATCGCCGCGTGGGCTTTGTGAGCAGCGAATACGCGATCCGTCGCACGCTGTTCCTCAGCGGTGTCCTGCTGGCGCAGACGGATCTCGCGGAGCGGGATCGCGTGCCCTTCCTGAGCCTCTCGGAGGCCGACGTGAAAGGCGGCGATTCCGAGCGGCTGCGCGCGTGGATCGAAAAGGAAAAACCGGATGCGATCCTCAGCAACCTGAGCGAGCTTCCGGCGATGGTTCGCCAAGCGGGTTACGACATCCCGGGCGACATCGGCTTCGCGGCCTTGAGCGTTCACGACGGCAATGCCGACGCGGGCATCGATCAAAAGCCGTTCGAGATCGGCAAAGCCGCCTGCGAATTGGTCGTCTCTCTCATTCTTTACGGCGGCTGGGGTTATCCCGAGGCCCCGCGGGAGGTGTTGATCGAGGGCGCTTGGGTCGATGGCTCCATGTTGCCGGCGCGGGTCCCTGCGAAAGCGGGGTAATCCTAAAAGCCGCAGTTCAAACTAACCACGGATCACACAGATTTACACGGATCAGAATAGATACGGAATAATCAGGCCGTGGGATTCGCTCACCTGTAGGGTCCCATTCTGTTTTGATTTTTTGTTATCCGTGTCCATCCGCGCAATCCGTGGTTCCAACTGCGGGATTCAGGGTAATGCCAAGGGCTGATTGCCTTCGGGCTTTGGGTGGACGGGCGGGTCCCTTCGCCCGTGGCTTGGTCTCCAGGCAGCGGGCACAGGGACGCGCCCGCCCACCTCGGGATGCATCGGTTATCGACCAAGCCGTCTGGCATCAGGAAGCGCGCGTTCGCCGGACGGGTCTCGGTCTTCGCTCTCGCGAATATCGGCCGACCCGCGCTCGGCACGCTTCTTGTGGCTTCTGGTCGGGCGCGTTTCTTCCACGCCCCGGAGTCCCATGCTATTCTGAGAGAAGATGTCCCGGCGGAGGAAGCGATTAACACGGTAAACTGCCGGAGGAATGGCGGGCAACGGGGCCGGGCGTTACGAGAAGATCAAACCGGCCCCCTTTTTTCCGAGGCCCGGAAGCCCCTGTCTTCCTCCATGATTTTGCCTTCGACCACAAGCCCGGCCGAGTCTTTCGCCAAGGTGTCCGTTCGTGAAACGGCGCGCCCCAGGCCCAAGGCGGCCTTCCTTCTCGATTCATCCAGCCATCGGCTGATCTACGGCCCCGAGGAACTGGCGGAGTTGCGACGCCTGACGGAGCTGAACGAGACGGTGATTCCGTTTCGCGACTGGGCGAGGCATCCGGAGATTTTGTCGGAGGCCGAGGTCCTGTTTTCGGGATGGAGCGCGCCGCTGATGGACGAGGCCTTTTTGCGGGCCGCGCCCAAACTGCGCGCCGTTTTCTACGGCGCCGGTTCCGTGCGATACTTCCTGACGCCGGCCTTCTGGGAGCGGGAGATCGTCATCACCAGCGCGGCCTCGGCCAACGCCGTGCCCGTCGCCGAATACACGGTCGCCACCGTGCTTTTGAGCCTGCGCGACTTTTGGAACCGGGCGGCGAAGGCCAAGGAGGGCAAGGGCTGGGGCGATCATACGCGCGCGATTCCGGGGTCCTTTCGCGCCACGGTCGGACTCCTCTCCTTCGGCGCGATCGGGCGCGCGGTGGCCCGCCACCTCAAGGCCTTCGACGTGCGTGTTCTCGTTTACTGTCCCTACTTGCAGCAGGCCGAGGCCGCCGCGGCCGGAGTGCAACGCGCGGCCTTGGACGAGCTGTTTTTGTCCTCGGACGTGGTGTCGATCCACACACCGGTCCTGCCCGAGACGATCGGGATGGTGAACGGCCGCCTCGTGTCCTTGATGAAAACGGGCGCGGCTTTGATCAACACCGCCCGGGGCGTCATCGTGAACCAGCCCGAGCTGGTGGCGGTGCTGCGCCGTCGTCCCGATCTGCACGCCGTGCTCGACGTGACCGACCCCGAACCGCCGCAAGCGGGTGATTCGCTCCTCGCCTTGCCCAACGTGACCGTCACGTCGCACATCGCCGGCTCGCACGGGCGCGATTGCCAGCGCATGGGCCACTACATGGTCGAGGAGCTGAAGAACTACCTGGCGGGCCGGCCTCTTCGCTGGCAGGTGACGCGCGAAGGGCTGGAGCGCATGGCCTGATTCCGATTCGGGCTCGCGACGAGCCGAATGTCCCGACGCCCGGGGTGGCGCGGGCGTTCTTGCCTGCGTGTCGCTCGCATAGCCGGGACCCCGCCCGGGACCGCGGGCGGGAACGTCCGCGCCACGCCTTTTCAAATCCCGGACGGCGTAACATAGTGATGGATACGCCGGTCATCTTTTCTCCGGCCGGAGCCATGGGCTGGATTTCCGGTCGGGGCTAACAGAATAAAGCGGGAGCGCTATCGGCTCGCCCGTGCGTTTCGGCATTTCTAGGCGCGTTCCAAACGGCCCCATTTACCAGCCACGCCCCTGCACCCATCCCGTGTGTGTCACCCGGTTTTGTGCATGGGTGTGGCTGTAAAGGTGTTTGGTCCCCGAAGACCCAACCTCTCGTCCCCCAGAAACCGCCCAGCCAATGAAATCCTCGCAAATCCAGCGTCACCCCATCGCAAGCAACAAGCTCCTCGCCGCCCTCGTGGCGTTCTCCGGCTCCGCCGCGCTCCTCGCCCCTGTCGCCTACGCCCAGGCCACATGGACCGGCACCGCGGACCAGGATTGGAACAACGCCGCCAACTGGAGCACCAGTCCCAGCAACCCGACAGGCGCCTTCACCCTCAATCTGGCCACCGGCAATTATCCGATTCTCGGCGCGAATTCGGCCTTCAGCCCGAACAACGTTTTGCTGGGTGACGGAGCAAGCCAGACGGGGCGCTTTGACCACCGGGCAGGTTCGCTCTCGCAGGCGGTCGTCGGCACCAACGGCAACTGGTTCCACGTCGGAATCAACGGAGGCACCGGCACCTACAATCTCGCGGACACCTCCGGCATCGGTGGCACGCTGACCGGCTTTGCCCAAGGCACCGGCAGCCTCACCGTGGGCAAGCTGTGGGTGGGTGGCGTTTCCGGCGGCGCAGCCGGCACGGGAACGGTCAACATCAACACATCGGGCACGATCAACGCCCAGTCCACCTCGACCTACTCGAACCACGGCGGCGTCTCCATCATCGTGGGCACCAGCGGCGGCAGCGGCACGCTCAACCTCGACAACGGCACCGTCAACGCAGCGGGCGTCGTCGACGTGGGCTCCGCTTTCGGTGCCACCCAAGCCACGCAGGGCACGCTGAACATCTCCGGCGGCGTCTTCAACAGCGAGGGCGACTTCCGGACCGCCTTCGCCGGCAGCGCCAGCGCGCAAGCCACCGTCAACCTGAGCGGCGGCACCCTCAACGTCGCCAGCGGCACCAAGCGTTGGATGATTCTAGGCCGTTTCGACTCCGCGAAATCCGTGGTCAACGTGAGCGGCGGTAACCTGAATCTGAATACAAACACGGACATCCGGTTTGCGCAGGGCGGGACGGGCACCCACGTCATCAACCTGAACAGCGGAGCGATCACGTCCTACAGCGGCAACCAGACGGGGCTCGGCGCCGGCGTGGTGGACTTGATGCAGGGAAATGTCGCGGCCAACAACACCTTCAACCTCAACGGCGGCACGCTCACCGTTCGTCAGGTTATTTCCAACTTCAGCAACGGCACGCGCACCTTCAACTTCAACGGCGGCACGCTGAAGGCGACAGGCAACGCGACCGGCGCGGCCAACGCCTCGTTCTTTCACCTCGGCACCGGCAGCGCCCGCGCCAACGTGCGAAACGGCGGCGCGATCATCGACACCAACGGCTTCAACGTCGCCGTCGTTCAAGCCCTCCAGCACAGCAACATCGACGGCGACAACGCCACCGACGGCGGCCTGAGCAAGATCGGCGTCGGCACGCTGACCCTATCCGGCGTCAACACCTATACCGGAAACACCACCATCGGCGCGGGCGGCACCTTGGCCCTCGCCTCCACGGGCAGCATCGCCACCAGCGCGAACATCATCGCGAACGGCACCTTCGACGTCTCGGCCGTCACCGGTTTCGCGATCGGCTCCGCTCAGACGCTCAAGGGCTCCGGCACCGTCACGGGCGCCACCACGGTCAACGGCACGCTCGCCCCGGGCAACAGCCCCGGCCTGCTCACCTTCTCGAGCGACCTGAGCCTCGGCGCCTCCTCGACCTCGGTCTTCGAGATCAACGGCACCTCGCGCGGCTCGACCTATGATGCGGTCGATGTCGGCGGCGCCCTGTCCTATGGCGGCACGATGAGCCTCGTCTTCGACGCGCCGATCAGCGCGGGCACCTACGATCTCTTCGGCGGCTTCAGCGGCCAATCCGGCACCTTCGGTTCCGTCAGCGTCGGCGGCAGCTTCGCGCAGGCCTTCACCGCCCCCGCCGTCATCACCGGCAGCGGCTGGACGGCCAGCAGCTCCAACTGGAGCTACGCCTTCGACAACGCCTCGGGCGATCTGACGATCAGCGCCGTTCCTGAGCCCTCGACCTTCGCCGCGCTCGCCGGCCTCGCGGGTCTCGGCGTCGTCGGCGCGCGTCGCCGTCGTCGCGCCTCCGTTTTAAACCTCACGCCAACAAGGATGAGACGAGGGCGGGGCCATCAGGCCCCGCCCTCTTTTAGTTGGGGCACCCGGCGCGCCGGGCGCGGGCGCCCGTCCCTCTGGTTATTCTAGAAATCGCAGTTCAAACCGACCACGGATTACACAGATTGGCACGGATCAATACAGATGCGGGATAGACGAGACGTGGATTATGTTCACTCGGCGGGTGAGGTCCTATCCGGTTCTAAATCTCTGTTATCCGTGCTCATCTGTGGAATCCGTGGTTACAACTGCGATTTCCAGGGTTATCCTCTCAAGCGACAACCGGAGAGCATCTCGGATCCAGTGGGTGATGAATCCGAAAAGGTGGACGGGCGCGTCCCTGCGCCCGTGGTTTGGGTTCGCGGGCGGACCGCGAACCAGACGCGGAGGGACCCGCGCGTCCACCGGGCGAAAACATCTCCGTCACTTCGCTTCTTCCCGGGGCGGTCGCTGGAAATTCGTGGTTGGATCGGGGCGTCTCGCGCAATCTGTTGCGCCGTCTGCTGCGACGCAGGCTCAGGCTGTGTTTTGCAAATAGACCGGAGCAGCGTGAGCGAGAAAGGGCGCTCGGCCAAGGCGACCGAGGCGGAGGCGGACCGGAGGTCCGTGCCGCCGAGGGCAACGCCGGCCCAGCGCTCTTTCTCGTTTCACTCGTAGAGCGCCAGCGATGCTCCAGTCTATTTGCAAGACACCGCCTAGGGAATGACGATTCGATAAAAACGTCTGGGCTGCGCGGCGCCTCCGGTGTCGGTGACCTCCACGATGCCGCCTGTGCCGGCGATGTTGTTCAGCAAGGTCGTCCAAGAGCCGTCGGCCAGCGTATCGGAGCGCTCCACCCGGTAGGTCCTGCCCGCCACGGTCGGAAAGCTCACGACAAGGTCCGCGCCGCCGACGGCGACGCTCGCCCGCAACACGTCGGCCCGGTCCATGGGGCCGGTGCCGGCGACGTATTCCTGCACGTTGGTCATGCCGTCGCCGTCAGGGTCGGCGGCGTCGGCGGCGTTTCCGTTATCGGCCGTGGTGCCGAAATGCGCGAGGCGCCATTGCTGGAGCGCGGAGAGGGGCGTGACGACGGCTTCGGCGCTCGGGAGGCTCTCGGTCACGGCGTTGAGCGCGGTGACGAGGTAGTAGTAGGTTGCGCCGTTGGTAAGGCCCGTGTCGGTGTGGCTGGTGGCGGTGGTGTTGGCGACGAGCGCGAAAGCGCCGCCGGGGGAGTAAGCACGTTTGACGTTGTAGCTGACGGCTCCGGCGACGGAGGCCCAGCCGAGGGAGACCTGGGCGTCGCCTGCGCCGGCCGTGAGCGAGGCGGGAGGGGAAGGCGGGGCGGCGAGGGCGGCGACTTGTTGGGCGGTGAGGGCCTGGGCGATGATTTGGAAGTCGTCCACCGCGCCGTTGAGGTAGGGGTCGTTGAACTGGGATTTGCCGAGGTAGTTGTTGGTGGTGGCGCCGAGGCTGGAGGGGTTGAGCGTCATGGCGGTGTTTTGACCGACCTGGGCGCCGTTGACGTAGAGGGTGCCGGTGGCGCCGTTGAGGACGACGGCGACGTGTTGCCAGCCGCCGGTGGGGAGGGTGGCGGCGCCGTCGATGATCTGCTCGGCGACGGAGGCGGTGCGGATGGCGAAGCGGACGCGGCTGTTGGCACCGTTTCGCGGGGAGAGGAACATGTAGTTGTTCGTCCCGGTGCCGAAGTCGAAGATGCGTTGCCAGTTGCTGGTGGCGTTGAGGTTGACCCAGGCGCTGATGGTGCAGGTGGCGAGGCCGTTGACGACGCCGGCGGGCAGGGTGACGTATTGGGTGGCGCCGCTGAGGCTCACCGCGTTGCCGAGCTTGCCGGCGACCCGGGCGGGACCGCCGACGAGGGTGCCGGTCCAGTTGTTGCCGGTGGCGTCGGTGGCGGCGGTGCCGGTGGTTTCGTCGAACTTCAGCCAGGCGCGGGTCTGGATGTGGGGCTGGACGGTGACGAGGAAGGTGCGGGAGGCGGTGTTGCCCTTGCTGTCGGAGGCGGTGGTGGTGACGACGGTGGTGCCGACGGGGAAAAGGGAGCCGGAGGCGGGGGAGTTGGCGGTGGGGCGCGCGCCGTCGATCACGTCGAGGGCGGAGGTCGTGAAGGTGACGGTGGCTCCGGCGGGACTGGTGGCGGGGACGGTGATGTCGGCGGGGACTGTGATGGCGGGGGGCGAGAGGTCGTCGAGGGTGTCGTCGTTCACGGTGACGGTGAACGTGGACTGGGTGTGGTTGCCGCTGGTGTCGCTGGCGGTGCAGGTGACGGTGGTGGAGCCGATGGGGAAGACGCTGCCCGAGGGCGGGGTGCAGAGGACGGCGACGGGGCCGTCTTCGTAGTCGGTGGCGGTGGGGGCGAAGGTGACGGCGGCGCCGCTGCCGTCGACGGTGCCGACGAGGAGGTCGGCGGGGGTGGCGATGACGGGGGCGACGATGTCGGGCGAGAGAAGCTGCAATTCGGTGAGCTGGATGCCGGCGGCCCCGCCGTTGGCGGTGATGTCGAGCCGGTAGTATTCGTAGGCGGCGGCGAGGGGGACGTCGTAGGCGTAGGTTTGCAGGCGGGCGGGGAAGCTCTGGGCGGCGCGGGTGTCGAGCGTGGTCCAGTCGATGCCGTCGTTGCTGCCGAGGATCTGCCAGGCCACGGGGTCGCGTCCGGGGACGTCGTTGCCGGAGGTGAGGATGTAGCGACTGAGCGGATACCGTTTCCCGGAGGCGAAGCGGTATTGGAGCCAGTCGGTCGCGCCGGTGCCGTTGAACCATTTGGCGAGGGTGCCGTCGAAGGCTTTGTCCGCGCCTTCCGCGCCGGTGGTGTTGGTGCCGTTGCTCGCGGTGCCGCCGGTGGTGCGGACGCGGAGGGCGTTGAGGCCGGCGGCGGACTCGGCGCCGTCGGCGGTGGGGCCGTCGGCGGTGTCGGCTGAGACGGTGTAGTGGTAGAGCACGCCGGACTGGGCGGTGGCGTCGGTGTAGGTGGTGGCGGTGACGCCGCTCGCGAGGGTGGCGTAGGGACCGCCGGAGACGGTGGCGCGCTTGACCGTGTAGCCGGTCGCGCCGACGAGGGCGTCCCAGGTGAGTTTGAGCGTGCCGTAGGCGGCGGTGGCGTGGACGCCGGTGGGGCCGGGGAGGCGGGGATCGGGCAGGCCGGGGTCGCTGGCGATGACGTAGCGCAGCTCCATCGGGGAGGGGGCGGCGCCCGCGCCGGAGAGGGCGCCGGTGGCGGCGGTGAAGATCGACTTGGTGAAGGGGGACCAGGTGTTGAACCAGGAGGTGTTGGCGCCGTGTTGCCAGAAGGAGGCGCCGCCGATGGCGGAGTCCCAGTAGCCGTAGATGGCGCGGCGGTTGTCGCGGGTGATCTCGGTGCCGGCGGCGATGGAGTTGACCGTGCCGTCGAGCTTGATGCCGTTGAAGGTGAGCTGCCAGCGGCGCTGGTTGAGGTCCATGCGGATCTCGACGGGAGAGCCGGTGCCGGCGAGGTAGCCGGTCTGGGTGCTCGTCCACGCGGTGGAGTAGGCGGGCACGAAGCTGAAGGTGCCGTCGTAGAAAACGGTTTCGCCGCCGGTGTCGGGGCGGGCGCTGACGACCATGCGGTTCTGGGTGCCGTTTTGCGTGATGGTGACAAGGACGCCGGGATTGGCGGCCGCGGTGACGGAGGTGGGCGCGCCGCCGGCCCAGGTCTCGTTGGCGAACCAGAGGCCGAAGGAGGTTTTTTGGTTGGTGGGGGCGGCGTTTTTCACCTCCCAGAGCCAGCGGATGGTGGAGCCGTTGGGGTTGTCCCAGTAGAAGGCGGAGGTGGTCTTGGCGGCGGCGACGGCGGTGAGCGTGGGCGTGAGGGTGTAGGTCGTGGCGCCGCCGGAGGTGGCTTCGACGGCGGAGGCGCCGGATTGGCTGATGTCGGCGAGGCCGGTCGGGCCGGAGAAGCCGCCCGCGCCGGCGGTGATGTTGGCGTCGACGGGGAAGGTGTCGTCGCGGTCGAGGTAGTCGATGGCCTCCTCCATCTCGGCGTCGGTGGGGTCCTGGTGGCCGCCGGGTCCGTTGTAGAGGAAGCAGTCCAAGCCCTGCGGTTCGTAGGCGCAGTGGAAGGCCTCGACGAAGTAGTCCTCCCGGTAGTCGCCATAGCGACCGAGGATGTAGGATCGCAGCCGGTTGGCCTTGGCGGCGGTATAGATGGAGTTGTGGCGGGGGTTGTCGGTGATGTAGTAGAAGAGGAAGGGCTGGTCGGAGTAGTCGAAGTAGGCGTCGGACTGACCGCTGGTGTTCGGGATGTAATCGGGCGTGACCTCGTGGAGCCGCGGCAGCGCGAAACCCGCCGAGGGGGCGGTGCCGCGGAAGAGCTCCGAGTGGTAGAAGGCGAGCGCGCTGGCGGTGCGGGCGCCGCCGGATTTGCCGGAGTCGTAGATGCGGCGCGGGTCGATGTTGAAGAGCTCCCTGGCGCGGTGGATCGCCATCAGGCCGGCGCCGTAACGATCTGGCGAATACGCGTTGTTGCCGACATTGCGCGGCGCGATCCAGATGAGATTCTTCCGGTTGGACACGGTCTGCAGCACCACGCCGCCCGTGTTTTGGTCCGAGGTGATGTAGACCATCACCCCGTAGGGCTTGGTCCCGTCGTAGCCGGGAGGGACGTAGATGTCGTAGGGCCAGCCGGCCAGGTCGAAGTCGTAGTTGACCACCTGCGGCCAGTCGCGCCGGACGACGGAGGCGTCTTCGAGCGCGCCCAGGGGGATGTTGCCGAAAAAGCCCGTCCCGCGCGTCCATGGCGCGCCTTGCAGCGCGCCGGCGAGCAGAAGGGATATCAGAAAAACGAATACGGCCCGGGACGGGGCGGAGGGGGGACGGGTGTTCATGGGGACGGGGGAGGGGGCCGGCCCGCGCGCGGGCCGGTCTTTCGCGCCGGACGGCGGCGAGGTTCAGGGCAGGGCGTTCACATCCACCCGGAGCGGATGGCGCCCGGGGCGGGCGCCGATGCGGAGCTCGAGCTTGAGCGTGGCGCCGGCCGGAGCGAGGTCCCCGGGGATGGAGAAGTCGACGGTGGTCGCCGCGTAGGGGGCGAGGGAGGGCAGGGGAGCGGTGAAGACGGGCGGTTTGCCGCCGCTTTCGAGGATGGCGAGGACGACTTCCGTCCCGGGGGAGGCGACGAGGCCGAAGTTCTCCACCTCGACGGCGAGCCGCCGCCGGCCGTCGGTGATCGGGGCCGCGTTCACCGTCGCGTGGGGGCTGAGGAGCGCGTAGTCCCCCGGCTCGCCGGGCAGGGCGGAGTAGCCGAGGACGAGGCCGCCCTTGTGGTCGCGGCCGAGGAGCTTGGCGACGCCGTCCGTGTCGACGAAGCCGCAATCCTTCGCCGCGAAGGTGGCGACGAGCCAACCGTTGTTGACGGAGGTGGATAGCGGCGAGGCGGCGCGGCCGAAGTCGACCTTGGCGGGGGAGCCGAAGCGAAGGGTGGAGGGATCGACGTCCTTGGCCGGATCGAAGCCTTCGGCCGCGCCGAGCGCCACGAGGTAGCGGTCGTCCTGCTTCTGGATCTTCACGGTGCGCGGCGTCACGAGCGGCACGCCGAGGGCTTTCGAGCTGTGGATATCGTCGGGCCGGTCCTGGTCCTTGGGCGCGTCGATGACCGCGAAATACATGTGGGTGGCGCGGCCGCGGGCGTCCTGGAAGACGCGGGGGCGTTCGATCTTGAACCAGTCCTCGACGCGGCCGTCGGGGTGGCGGATCACGCCCGGGCCGTAGGCGAGGCCCTGGTCCCAGTCCCAGGTGATGCCGTCGCGCGAGCGCAGGTAGTAGGCGGCGCGGCCGAACCAGTCGTTGACGATGAGGTTGTATTGCACGTCGTCCTTCCAGACGACGGGGTCCTCGAAGCGGGCGCGGCTGACGGGCGGATAGACGCCGCGGTTGCTGACGCGGCGGTAGGGCTCTTGGTCGCCGTCCTTGCTGATCCAGATCTCGCCGCTACGGTTGACCATGAGGTAGCTGCCGTCGGCGCGACGGGCGAAGGTGGCGTTGGTCATGTCGACGCCTTTGCGACCGCGGTTGTCGAAGGAGAGCTTTCCCTTTGTCCATGGGCCCTCGAGGGTGGGGCCGCGGTAGCAGCCGTTGATGATGTAGAGGATCCAGGTGCCGTCCTTGGCCTGATAGGCGGTGACGTTGTGGCCCTTGCCGATTTCCTGGACGATCTTGAAAGGGCCGGTGGGGCTGTCGCCGACGGCGCGGACGAGATCGGAGTTGGGCCATTCGAAGTGGCCCTTGGGCGTGTTCTCGGGCCAGCGCACGACGAAGTTGTGGTATTTGCCGTCGGGGCCTTGGACGACGGAGGTGCACCAGTAGGAGTATTGCGCGTCCTCGACTCCGTTGGCGACGTCGCGCGGTTTGACGGCGTCGGCGCCCCACACGTCGGAGCGGAGCGGGGCGTTGGGCCGCATCGGCAGGAAGCGGTCGATGAAGGCGCCGCCGGGGACCAGGCCTTCCGGGACGACGTAGGTGGACTGGCCGTGCTCGGCGGCGCGGAGGGGAGCGAGCAGCGGCAACAGGGCCGCCGCGACGAGGTAGGACGCGGGGAATCTCACGACGACGAGGCTAGGCCCGCGGCGCAGCGCCCCACCAGACGAAGACGCCGGGAAACGGCCTTGGTGAAATGGGTAGTCGGAGATTTTTTCGTCGCGCGGGTCGAGGCGCGCACGGGCGGGGCGTCCGTGCCACACAAAAGCCCCGCGCCCCGATCGGCGGAGCGCGGGGCGAGGGGCGCGGGGCGAAGGAGACGGAGCGCGTCAGGGCGCGATGGACATCCGCCACTGCTGGTTGTCGGCGGCGCCGTAGGTCCACTGGATGATGGCCGCGCCGTCGGCGGTGCTGCCGCCGCTGACGTCGACGGTCTTGCCGCTGTTCACGTTCAGGAGCTTGAAGAAGCCGTCGCCCGCGGGGGTGACCGTCCACTTCTGGCAGTTGTTATTGTTCGAGGGCCAGATCTGGACGACCGCGCCGTTGCTGCCGGAGGCGTTCACGACTTCGAGCAACTTGCCGCTGGCGACGCCGGTCAGCTTATACTGGCCGTTGCCGAGATGCACGAGATCCCACTGCTGGTCGTTGCCGCCGTTCCAGCCCCACTGGATGGCATCGGTGCCGTCGGCGGCGCCGCCGTTGACGAGGTCGACGACCTTGTTGCTCTTGCGGCTGACGATGCGGTAGCGGCCGTCGGGGAGGGTGCGGCCAGTGTCGGACCACAGGCCGAGTTCGCCGATCGCCACGCCGCCGGCGCCGTTGTTGGCGGTGACGTCGAGCCGGTAGTAGCGGTAGGCGGTGGTGTTGGCGATGGCGTAGGTGTTCATCGCAAACCGAGCGATGAAGGACTGGTTGCTCTGCGAGTCGAGGGTCGTCCACGTGGAGCCGTCTTGCGAGCCGAGGAAGTTCCAGCTCTTCGGATCGCGCGTATCCACGTCGGCGCAGTTGAGCGTGTAGCGTTTGACGACCTGCGCATTGCCCGCGCCGAAGTCATACTGAATCCAGCCCGTCGGCGCGTTCCAACCATACCACTTGGAACCTGGGTCGCGGTTAAACGCCTGGTCGGAGCCTTCGGTGCCGGCGCCGCTTTGGAAGCTTGCCGTCGAGGTGCCGCTGAAGGCGAGGTTGACCATATCCGCAGGCAGCAGAGCGGCGCCGAACTGCGGCGAATTGCCGCTGGTGCCGGCGGAGTTTTTCGCCCGGACCACATAGTAGTAAGCGGTGCCCGCGACCGCCGTCGTGTCCACGTAGCTGGTCTTATCGGCGGGGAGGTTGCTGGCGAGGGCGGTGTAGCCGGAGCCGGAGGTGGTGGAGCGGAGCAGGTCGTAGGCGGTGGCGCCGAAGGACGCCAGCCAGCGCAGGCTGATGGCTTTGTTGGAGCCGCTGGCGAGCAAGCCCACCGGGGCGGCGGGGGTGGTCACGAGGCCGCCGGCGCCGCCGGTGAAGGCGACGTTTTGGAAGGTGGCGGTGTTGGTCGTGGTGGTCCCGCTGCACACGAAAAGCCCGACGTAAAGGGTGGAGGGGAGGTTGCCGTAATAGGTGCAGTTCAGCACCGACCAACTGGTGCCGTCCGGGGAAGCGAAGGTGCTGATATGTTTCCCGCGACGCTCGATCTTGATCCAGTAGGGCAGGCCGGGGGGCCAGTCATGCGCCCGGTCATCGTATCCGCCTCCGCCCCAGTTTTCGGTATAGCCTCGCATGTGGGAGTCCATCCGCACGGTGGGCGCGGACATCACCCCGATCCAGGCGCGCTGCCCGACGGTGGCGGTGAGATTGTCGCGGATCATCAGTCCCGCCCTGGCGTCGGCGTCCGGATATTGGTTGGAAGTGACCTTGGCGATCATGGCGCAGTCGCCGCTCATCGTCGTGTAGGCAAACTGGCAGTCGTCGGCCGTGTCGGACCAGACGCCGTTGCCGAGACCGGTCATCGTCCATACGCCGTTCGCGTATGTGGCGCCGCGGCCCGCGGTCTGGGTGCCGAGGGTGGTCAGGGTCAAGCCGCTCGACGCCAGTGAAACCGTCGGGAAACTGGCGGGTGTCGCCGTGGCGGTGCTGAAGTC
Organism: uncultured Verrucomicrobiota bacterium; assembly: GCA_946481225.1. Next base: position 14,372 of record CAMLNJ010000001.1, read on the forward strand.
GGCCGTCTTGGCATACATGAAGTTGCCGCCATCGACGGTCTGGTCCTGGAGTTTCCGGTCGATCCAGGGAGCGGGGAGGCCTTTGCGATTTTTGTAGGCGTTTTGGAGGAGGTAGAAGGCGCCGCGGTTGGCGGTGTAAGGCCCGTATGCGTTGTTCATCCACTGCCAATCGATGGTGCCGAAGGGGACGTAGGGATTGTCGGTGGTGAAGGTGTTGCGGGCGTAGTATTCGCCGACGGCGAGGAGCCGGTTGTCCAATTCGGAGTAGAGGTCCACGCCCTGTTTCCAGGCGACTTCGGCGACGAAGGTCAGGCCGTTGAGGGTGCCGAAGGCGTGGCCCGCGTCGCGGCCCGTCTCGCCCATCTGGCCGGTGGGCAGGGTGTTCATCAGACCGGAGCCGTGGAAGGTGCGATAGTGGTTGATGATGTGGTTGAACTTGTCCGCGTCGTCGCAGAAGGCGGCGATGGCCATGCCCCCGGCCATGTAGAGGGCGCCTTTGTTGGCCGGGCCGATCACGTCGCCCCCGATGAGGGCTGCCGGCCAGAGGGTATTGAGGAAGTAGTTTTTGACGGCGGCCGTGTCGGCGGCGGTCCATCCGGGCCAGGTGCCGCGCAGGATGCTGGCGCCCCCGCCGTAACAGACGGCGTAGTCCCCAAGCTCAAGGGCGGCCTCCCATGCGCCGAAGTAGGTATGCGTGTTCGCCCAGGCGACGAGGATGTCGCGGGCCTTCTGCGCATAGGCCTCGTTGCCGGTGAAATACCACATGCGCGAGAGGTTATACACGGCGACCATGTCGCTCCGCCATTCGTTGAGGTTCAAGTAGGGGGCACGGCTGACCTCCGCGAAGGGGCCTCGCATGGTATAGGTGAGGCTGGAACGTCCGTCGCCGGCGAGCACGGCGTAGCCTTGTTTCCAAGGCTGCTGATTGAGACTGGCTTTGAGGGTGGCCAGTTCATCGAGGGTATTCGGGATGCAGGGGTGAGTGAACTCCGGCGTGGTATAAAGGGTATAAGCGGCGAAGTGCGTGTCGGCGTTGCCCGTGTTGTCGGTTTCTTCGATGAAGATATCCTGATAGCCGGATGCATCCGCCACGAAGGTGCCGATCACCATCGTCGGCGAGGTCTGGCTGAACGAGCCGGAGGTGCCGCCGCTGAAGGTCCCGGAGCCGAAGCCGCTCCAGTAGGCCTGGCTTCGACCGGCGCTGCCGGCGCGGTCATCCGCCGTGAACAGAGAGACGACATAGTTCTTGCCCGGGGTCAGATTGCCGATGCGGACGGCCAGAGGACGGGTGGCGTCGCTGGTGTTGGTGTGCCAGGCGTTGCTGCCGAGGACGGTGTCGAAGTTGGTGTCTCCCGTCGTGCCGGCGTAAGTGTCGTTCTGGAGGTTTCCGTTGTGGATGCCTGCGCCGGTCGTGGGTGAAGCGGGAATGTCGAAGTCGCCGACATCGGCGCCGGACGTGAAGGCGATGGTTTGGCCGCCGCCCGTGCTCACCGTGGCGGTGAGCCCGAAGCTGACCGCCTGCACCAGGGTGTTGGCTCCGCCGTTCCAGGCGGCGTCCAGCGCGGTGTCGCTCGTGATGGTGGTCGGGGTTTGGAACGATATGGTCGACGCGTGTGTCGCGGCGACGGCAAGCAGGGCGAGGCCCAGTGCGCGAGTTAACTTGGGTATGGTGGAGTTCATTTTTTGGGGAGACCTCCGCCCACGGGCCGTCCGGGGCGTAGGTGAGCTGGATTTTGAGCCGGCCGCGAGGGAGGCATTGATGACGCCCAGCTCCTACGGCGTGTTCGGAACGCAGGGGTGGGTGAAGGTCCGGGCGCGGGGGAGGAGGCCGGCGAGGGCCGCAAGCAGGCGGGCGGCGCGCGCCTTCACGGCACGGCCAAGGGCATGGATACGCATGGGGTGGGGTTGGGGTTGAAACGCACCGACACTCGACCGGGGACGTCGTTTTTTGTGTCGGGACGCCGAGGCTGCGCGCGGCAAGGCGGACTGACAACGAGGCGGGCTGTTTATCCTGTTATCGCGGCCGTCTGGTCGCAGGGAACTGGAACTCCCGGATGCCTGCTGTAATTAATAAACGAATACGAAGGCGCGGGTCGGGGCCGGCGAAAGGCGGCGGATGCGCGGGCGTGCGGAACGCGAAGGCCGCGCCGAGCCGGGGGCCGGGCGCGCGCCGGGCGGGGGACGCCGCAAGGCGGGGCGGGGGCCGAGGGAGCGAGGCGCAGGGTTCTTCCCCGCTCGGGCCGCGTCAGTTATGCGGGGCGGGCAAGGCGCGCCAGACCGGACCGTCGGGAGCGAAGGAGGGGGCGCCGTTGGTGGCGGCGGGGGGCGGGGTGTCCGCCACGCGGAAGAGCGGGAGCACGGGGTTGCCCTGCGGGTCCTTGGCGTAGGTCTCGCCTTGTTTCTCGAAGAAGAGGGCGGCGTAGAAATGTCCGCCCAGGCCTTCCCCGATCACGATGTCGAGGTCGTAGAAGGTGCCGGCGCGCATGTCCATGGCGTTGCCGACGACGAAGCCGTTGCGTTGCGAGATTTGCAGCGAGTTGCCGGAGCCTCTGAACTGGTATGGGTAGCCTGGTGAGTCCGGGCGGTCGGTCTTGAACGGCGAGACGACGAAGAGGCCGCCGTCGAGGACGACGCGTCCGTTGACGCGGACGACCATGAAGTCGTCCGCGCCGCCGACGAAGCGATAGACGCCGGACTGGGGCGGGCTGACGCGGGCGCGGTAGTGGGCGATCCAGGCGCGGCCCTGCACGGTTTTTTCCACGCCGTAGGCTTTGGGTGCTTCGTCGGCGTTCATATTCGGGATGAATATCTGCGTGGCGTAGAGCGTCGTCGGCGCCTGGTAGAAGGCGGAGAGTTCGCGGGCGTTCCACGAGCCGCGGGTGAACTTGTTGAGTTCTTTCTCGGCGAGCGGGCCGGGTCCGAGCTTGGCGAGCTCGGGGTTGGGCGTGGGCTGGGCGCCGGGGGCGCCGGAGCGTTGCTTGAAATCGTAGAATCGACCGACGAGCGCGCCGCCGGGCTGGGCCTCGCGGAAGCCGAAGGCGGGCATGACGGGGCCCTTGCCGAAACCCGCGCCGGCGCCGACGCCGCCTCCGAATCCGCCGGAGCCGGCGTCGAGCGAGGGGCCGCCGGCGGAGAAGCCGAGCATGTCGGGCAGGTCGGGGAGGCCGACCACGGCGTCGGGCGAGTCGACGCTCAGCCGCTGGTTGAGCGCGGAGAGATTGGATTGCTGCCGGGACATCTGCACCTGGTGCTGGACCATGGCGGCGGCCGGCGCGGCGTCCCCGGATCCGGAGCCGCCTTGGAAGAGCGCCTTTCGCTGCTCCTGCACGGTCGAGATCACGTAGACGGTGGCGAGGCCGAGCACCACGACGTGGATCACGATGCTGATCAGGAGCGAGCCGGCCCCGAGGCGGCGGAGATAGCGGACGACGGGGTTGCCGTGGGTTTGGGACATGGGGCTAGAAACCTTCGTCGACGGTGAAGGTGACGTTGTCTATTTGCGCGTAGGCGAGGGCGTTGAGCACGTCGATGGTGCGGAAGTAGGGGGCCTTGGGCGCGCTCGAGATGGTGACGAGGAGCTTGGTCTTTGCGTTGTCGGCGTTTTGTTTGAGGCGAAGGAGGGTGTTGGTGAGGGTGGGCAGCGCGGAGTCGTTTGGCGCGTCCATGGGGTCGTCGTTGAGCAGGACCTGGCCGTTGACGTCGACCGAGATGGTCTGCTCGTCGGGGAAATCCACCGCGGCGCTGGTGACGGCGGAGCCGGGCAGCCGGGTGTTGAGCTCGGCCTCGATCTTCACCGTCGCGCTCAGCGACATGAAGAAGACGAGGATGACGAAAACGACGTCGATCATGGGCGCGATCTGGAAGCCCATTTCTCCGTCGGTCGCGGTGGCGCGTCTGTGGCGTCTGTGGCGGCTCATGGGGTCAGCGGGGGGAGGCCGCGAAGGTGATGTCGGCGATCTGCGCCTCGGCGGCGGCGGCCATGACGAGCGAGATGTGTTCGGCGGGGACCTGCCGGTCTCCGCGGATGACGACGCGGTGCTTCTGGGAGGCGGCGCGGCGGGCGGAGAGCAGGGGCACGAGCGGCTCCGGCTTTTCGTAGGCCACTTCCTCGAAGGTGTAGGTGGCGTGTTGCGCGGCGGCGTCCCAGCGGACGTTGACGATGGACTCGTCGCGCGCGTTGTCGCGTTTGGACGCGTTGCCGGCGACGGGCAGCTGGACGCCTTTGTCGACGCGGGCGACCTGCTTGGTGATGGTGCTCATGAAGAAGATGAGCAGCACCAGCAGCACGTCGATCATCGGCGCGATTTGGAATTCCGGCTCTTCGCCGTCGCCTGAACCTCCTCCGGCCATAGGATCGCGGGGGTTGGAGGGTTAGGCGGAGCGCCCGGCTTCGAAGCCTGCGGCGGACTTGGACGAGGCGCGGGGGGGCGCGGGGATGAAGGCGTCGGCCTCGAGGCGCATGCCTTGGAGTTGCGCGTAAGGCAGATGGTGGAAGATGGCGTTGGCCCGCACCTGGACGTGGCGGATGCCGGCGGTGATGCGGTTGCGCAGGACGTAGTAGAAGGCGAAGGCGGGGATGGCGACGACGAGGCCGCCGCCGGTGCAGACGAGCACGTGGCCGATGGCCTCGGAGAGCTTGGCGGGGTCGCCCACGCCGGAGGAGCCGAGGGTGTCGAAGGCCTGGATCATGCCGAAGACGGTGCCGGTGAGGCCGATCATGGGCGTGATGACTCCGATGACGGAGAGGTAGCTGATACGGGAGGCGAAGCCGCCTCTCTCTCGCTCGACCTCCTCGAAGATGGCGTCGTCGGTCGCGTCCTTGCCGAGGCCGACTTTGGTGAACGCCTCGGTGGCGACACGGCCGAAGACGGTGTCGCTTTGCGCGGCGATGGCCAGGGCGGTATCGTAGTCGCCGTCGGTGAGGCTCTGGCGGAGGGACGCCTCGACGTCGGGCGGGACGAGCTTCGGTTTGGCGGTGCGGAGGACCCCGTCGATCACGAGCCAGACCATGAGGGTCGAGGCGAGAAAGAGCAGGAGCATGAAGAAGGGGCCGGCGACCATGATCCGTTCCCAGAGGGTCTTCTCGATGACGACGGGCGCGGCGGCGGCGGCGGCCTCCTGGGCGCGGGCGGTGGCGGCGAGGATCGGGGCGGCGGCCGCGGCGAGCAGGAGGGCCGGCAGACGGAGTCGGGGAGGTGTGGCGACGGGCGTGTTCATGAATCGAAAGGCGGTGGAGAGATCGGCGGGAGAAGGACGGGTTCAGCGGAGGGCCTTGGCGGCTTCCGGGGAGTCGGGGTGGCGGGAGCGGAGCTGTTCCCGGGCGGTCTCGGCGCGAGCGGTCTCGCCGAGTTTTTCGTAGCAGGCGATGGCGCCGAGGAGGGCGGCGGGCTGGTGTTCCGCGACGCGAGGGTGGAGGGCGCGGACGCGCAGGAAGGAAAGGAGGGCGTCCTCGGGTTTGTCCTCGGCGAGCAGGAGACGACCCCGCAACACCGCGATCCGCGCGGCGACGGCCTCGTCGTCGGCGGGGAGCGCGGCGAGGTCGAGCTGTTTGCGCGCCTCGGCGGGCTTGTTCGCGTCGACGAGCGCGGAGACGATGTCGAGGACGGCGTCGGGGACCAGGGCGGCCCCGGTCTTGGAGCGGCGAAGGAGTTCGAGGGAGACCGCGGCGTCGATGTCGCGGCCGAGCCTGGTCTGGGCGCGGAGGCGCAGCGCCGTGAGATTCGCCCACCAGGAGCCGGCGACGTCCTTGAAGGGGGCGTGGACGGGAAGGGTTTTGTCGAGCAGGCGGAGGGCGTCGGCGTCGCGGCCGGCGGCGAGCAGGGCCTTCGCCTCCGCGAGTTCCGCGGGTTCGGGCCAGTCGAGACGGACGATGGTGGAGACGGGAAGGCTGATCTCGCCGGAGGCGCCGCCGCCGAGCTCGAGGGGCAGCCGGACGGTGTCGCCGACGATCTTGGCGGTGGCGAGCGAGGCGGTGCGCCCGTCGGCGAAGGTCAGGGTCTGGCCGGTCGCGAGCGGCGCGAGGGCGGCGGCGAAAAGAAGCGGAAGGAGGCGGCGCATGGGAGTCATGACGCGGGGAGCTTTTCCAGGCGTTCCCGGGCGACGGCGGTCTCGGGACGGTTTTGGACGCGCGGGTTGCGGAGCATCTCGCGGTAGGTGGTGGCGGCCTCGGCGGGTTTGCCGAGTTTTTCAAAGGCCTCGGCGCTGGCGAGGTAGGCCTTGGCGACCCATTCGGGATATCGGCCCTGGCTGACGAAGACGCGCTGGAAGAAGGCGACGCCTTTCGGAATATCTCCCTGGCGGACGGCGATCAGGCCGAGGTGGTGAAGGCTGACGGCGGTCGCCTCCCCGCGCCACTGCTTGGTGGCGGCGACGCTTTCGAAGAGCTTGGCGGCCTCGTCGAAGCGGCCGAGTTCGAAGAGGGCGCGGGCTTTGCCCACGGTGGCCTCGCGGAGGCGGTGCCGGGCGCCGGCGAGGTTGACGGCGTCCTCGTAGTTTTTGAGCGCGGAGGCGGCGTCCCCGGAGGCGAGGGCGATGTCGCCGAGGCCGGTGTAGGCGTAATCTCGATACGGAGAGGACGGGAAGCGCCTTTGGAGCGCGGAGAAAAAGCCGCCGGCGCGTTCGCGGTCGCCGGATTGAAGGAGGGCTTCGCCGGCCTCGGCGAGGAGGGCGGGGCTGAGTTGGTCCGGGGGCGTCTGGCGTCCGACGGAGGCGAGGATGCGGGCGGCCTCGTCGGGTTTGCGGGTGAGACGAAGGAATTGGGATTCGTAGTAGCGCAGGCGGGCGTCGACGAGCGGCGGCGGGGTGGCGCCGAGCCCGAGTCGTCGGCGCAGAGTGTCCGAGGGGGATGCGGGGGCCTCGCCGCCGTCGGCGGGACGGCGCTGGCGGGCGGTGATCTGGGCCATGAGGGCGAGGACGTTCTCGACGTCTTCGCGGGCGGCGTCTTCGAGCGAGGGGCCGATGCGGTCGGCGAGGTATTCGAGGGCCTGTTCCGGACGGCCGGCGCGGGCCTCGGCGCGGGCGACCCAGTAGAGCCAGCCGAGGGCGAGGGGGCTGTCGGGCTGGCGTTGCAACTGGGTCTTGAAGAGCTCGCCGAGCCGGGCCCAGTCCTTCTTCGCCTCGAGGAGGCGGGCGGCCTCGTCGAGGGTGTAGGCGAGGACATCGTCGGTGACGGCGGCGCTGGCCGCGCGGAGGTAGGACTCGAGGGCGCGGTCCTCGCGTTGGAGGGTCTTGAGCACGTCGCCCTTGAGGGAAAGGACCTCGGCGAGCATCGCGTCGGTGGGGAAGCGTTTTTCCCAATCGGTGCAGGCGACGAGCGCCTCGTCGTGTTCCTGAAAGGCGAACTTGCAGACGGCCAGCCGGTAATAGGCGTCGGGCAGGTAGGTGCTCGACGGGCGGTCCTTGGCGAAGGCCTGGAGGGACTTCTCGGCCTTGGCGTAGCGTTCGGCGTCGGAGGTGTCGAGGAACCAGGTGAGCGCGGAGCGGTAGGCGGCGTTTTCCGCCCACTCGCCCAGGGGAAATTCGCGGACATAGCGGTCGAGCATGTCGCGGGCGCCGGCCCAATCGCGGCGGGTGAAGCGCACGAGGCCCAGTTGAAACAGCACGCGTTCGCGGAGCTTGCCCTGGCTCTTTTCGACGGCCGATCCGAAGAAACTTTCCGCGTCGGACGTTTGTTGCCGGTCGAGCGCGATCTGTCCGCCGAGGATGGCGATCTCGGGCGCGAGCGGATGGTCGGGGAAGGTGTCGAGGAAGCGCCGGCTGAGGGCGAAGGCGTCGGCGGGCCGCCCGGCTTGCTTGCGGGCGAGGACAAGGCCGTGAAGGGCGTAGGCGCGGTCGGGGGACTCGGGGAAGCGCGCGAGGATCTCCTCGTAGAGGACGACGGCCTCCCACGGTTCGTCGAGCTCGAGATGGCAGCGGGCCTGCCGGAGGAGGCGGGGAAGGTCGAAGGCGGGCTGCTTCTCGACCTGGTCGAGGACGGCGCGGGCGGTCTCGATGCGGGAAGCCAGCGCGTCGCGGTGGGCGAGCTGGGCGCCCGTGGCGCCGAGCTCTCCCGCGAGCGCGGCGCGGCGGTGCAGTTGGTCGAGCTCTTGGACGCGGCGCGCCTGGTCGGCGAGAACCTCGGTCCGACCGGGAGCGGTCTGAAGGAGGTCGAGAGCGATCGCGAAGCGCCGCTCGGCGAGCAGAGCGTCGGCGATTTCGACCGCGAGCCCCGTAAGGGCGGCATAGTTGTCGATGCCGCGGGCGCCGCCCTCGATGGTGCGCAGGGCCCGGAGGGTTTGCAGGGTTTCGTCGACGCGGCCGGCCTTCAGGAGGGCCTGGGCGAGGCCGAAGCGGGCGTTGTCGATCTGCTCGCCGACCGGGTAGAGACGGATGTAGTCGCGGAAGGCCTCGGCGGCGGCCGCGGCGTCGCCGTTGAGCAGCCTGGCGCTGGCGAGGGTGAAATGGACCGAGTCGAGGCCGGGGCCGGGCTGGGCGACTTTCACCAGCTCCTCGAAGCGGGCTATCGCAGAGGCGTAGTCCTTCGATGAATACGCGAAGGCGCCTTCCTTGAAGAGCTCGTCGGGGGACCGGGGGGCCGCGTGGACGACGGCGGCGAGGCCGGCGATGGCCGCGAGCAGGCGGAGGGGCCGGTTGGGCGACAGGCGGCGCGGGTCGGGCTGGGGCATTTGGCTGTCGGGGACGCGGCTTGCGCCGCAGATTATCGTCGGGATGACCCTGAAATCAATCGACCGCGCGACGCCGTGGAACTCGTCGATTCAGGGCGTGGGGCGGGGGGACTCGCCTCGTTTTGTTCGATGGGGGCCTCAGCGAGTGACGAGAATGCGGTAGAAGCGGCGGGGCTCGGCGGGGTCGTAGGGAGTTTCGAATATGATCGGCGCGCCGTCGCCGAAGACGGGGTCGCCGACGTCCAGCCAAGATCCGGAGGCGAGGTCGGTGCTGGTCTGGAGCCGGTAATTGTGGCCGGGCACGGAGGTGGCGGTGGTGAGTCTGGCCATGGAGGGATCTTCGCCGGAGGCCGGGATGATCACGAAGGCCGGCGTGGCGGACTCCGCCTCGCCGAGCAGAGCGGAGTCGGGCGTGGCGGCGAGCTCGGCGGAGAAGGGGCTTTCGTAGACGGAGTTTCCCGCCGAGACGACGTAGTAGTAGGTCGCGCCGTAGCCGAGGTCGGAGTGGGTCTGGCTGGTGGCCGGAAGGCCGCTTGAGAGCGTGGCGGCGTAGGGGCCGCCGCTCGTGGTGGCGTATTTGACTGTGTAGCGCGTGGCGTTGGGAACGGCGCTCCACGAGAGGTCGAGCGAAAGCGGGCCCGGGGTGGCGACGAGGTTTTGCGGAGCCGCGAGGGGCGAGGCGTGGAGCGCGATCTCGGAGGCGCCCAGCGCCCGGCTGTAGAGGCGGAAGTCGTCGAGGGCCGCGTTGAGGTAGGGGTCGTT
>CAMLNJ010000002.1 GCA_946481225.1 uncultured Verrucomicrobiota bacterium
CGAGGTATTTGACGAGTTTCAGGCGCTGGGCTTCGCCGCCGCTGAGGGTGTTGAGCGGTTGGCCGAGCGTGAGGTAGCCGAGGCCGACTTGGTCGAGGACGGCGAGCCGGGCGCGGATGGCGGGTTGCGAGACGAAGTGTTCGAGGGCGTCGGCGACGGACGTGTTGAGCAGGTCGGCGACGGATTTTTCCTGCCAGGTGATGGCGAGGATCTCGGGCTTGAATCGGCGGCCTTCGCAGACGGGGCAGGGGACGAAGACGTCGGAGAGGAACTGCATCTCGACGCGTTCGTAGCCGAGGCCCTGGCAGTGGTCGCAGCGGCCGTCGCCGGCGTTGAAGGAGAAGGAGGACGAGCTGAAGCCGGCGGCTTTGGCGGTCTCGGTCTTGGCGTAGAGCTCGCGGATGAGGTCCCAGGCCTCGGTGTAGAGGGCGGGGTTGGAGCGCGGGGTGCGGGAGAGCGGAGACTGGTCGACGAGGACGATCTCGGTGAAGGATTCGTCGCCGGTGATGGATTTGATCTGCGCGGCGTCCTCGGTGAGCTGGCGGCGCTTGGCGAGGAGGCCTTGGTGGATGACCTTGTCGAGGAGGGTGGATTTGCCGGAGCCGGAAACGCCGGAGAGGGCGACGAAGCGTTGAAGGGGGAGCGAGACGGAGAGGTTTTGTAGGTTGTGCTTGGATACGCCGGTGAAGGTGAGCCAAGCCTGCGAGCTGGAAGCTCGCGCCACTTTGCGGCGGGTGGCGGGCGCGGGGATGGACCGGCGGCCGGAGAGGTAGGCGCCGGTGAGCGAGTCGCGGGAGCGGAGAAGGGCGGGGAGGTCGCCCTGGAAGACAAGGTGGCCGCCTTTGGCGCCGGGGACGGGCCCGATTTCGAGGACGTGGTCGGCGGCGCGGATCATGGACTCGTCGTGCTCGACTAGGACGACGGTGTTGCCGGCGTCGGTGAGGGTGCGGATGATCTCGATGAGGCGGTCGATGTCGCGCGGGTGGAGGCCGACGGAGGGCTCGTCGAGGACGAAGAGGGTGTCGACGAGCGAGGTGCCGAGGCAGGAGGTGAGGCCGACGCGCATGGTCTCGCCGCCGGAGAGGGTTTTGCTCGTGCGATCAAGGGTGAGGTAGCCGAGGCCGACCTGCACGAGGTAGCGCAGGCGAGTGAGGATGGATTCGTGGGCGAGGTGGACGGAGCGGTCGGCGGATTTGCCGACGGGGACGTCGGCGTTCCCGGGGGGGGCGACCAGCGTGAGGAGCTCGGCGACGGGGAGCTGGTAGAGCTCGGGGAGGGTTTTGCCGTTCCATTTCCAGCAGAGGGACTCGGGCTGGAGGCGGGTGCCTCCGCAGTCGGGGCACTCGTTGTAGGCGCGGAAGCGGGAGAGGAAGACGCGGACGTGGGTCTTGTAGGTATTCTTTTCGAGCCAGTCGAAGAAGCCTTTCAGGCCATACCAGGCGGCGGGCCATTCGCGGCCCGGTCGTCCGTAGTCGGGCTCGCCTTCGAGGACGAGTTTCTGGTGCTCGGGGGAGAGGTCGGCGAAGGGGACGTTGACGGGGATGCCGGTTTTTTTGGCGAAGCGGAGGAGGTCTTTTTGCGATTCGCCGTAGGTGTCGCCTTGCCAGGCCTTGATGGCGCCGTCGGCGATGGAGAGCGAGCGGTCGGGGATGGCGAGGTTCGTATCGATCTCGATGATACGTCCGAAGCCGCGGCAGCGCGGGCAGGCGCCGAGGGGGGAGTTGAAGGAGAAGAGAGCGGGGGAGGCGGGGCGGAAGACGCGACCGGTCTCGGGAGAATGCAGGCCGCGGGAGTAGTGGCCGACGGGGATGAAAACGGAGGTGCCGAGCCGGGGCTCGGCGTTCCCGGGGGCGAAGAGGTGGAGTTCGCCCTGGCCGAAGTGGATGGCTTGCTCGGCGGCCTCGAGGAAGCGGACCTTGGCCTCGGCGTTGAGCGCGATGCGGTCCTGCGCGACGAAGAGGTGGGCGGCGGAGGCGAGGGGGACGGGATCGGCGAGGAGGTCGTCGACGCGGTGGGCGGATAGAGCAGGGAGCGAGGAGCCCGGGGCTGGGAGCAGGACGCGGACGTAGGACTGGCCTTTGAGACTGGCGAGGATTTCGGACCACTCGAGGTTGGCGGGGCGCTTGACCTTGAATGCGATGACGAGAGTTTGGCCGGGGTGGGAGGCGGAGGCTTTTTCCCAGATGGTCGAAGGCGTGTCGTCCTCGACGGGTCTGCCGGTGGCGGGGTCGAAGCAGGCGGCGACGTGGCTGAACCAGACTTTGAAGTAGTCGGTGAGCTCGGTCATCGTGCCGACGGTCGAGCGGGAGGTTTTGACCGTGTTGGTCTGCTCGATGGCGATGGAGGGGCGGATGTTCTCGATGCTGTCGACCTTGGGCTTGTCGAGGAGGTCGAGGAACTGGCGGGTGTAGGCGGAGAAGGTTTCGACGTAGCGGCGCTGGCCTTCGGCGTGCAGGGTGTCGAAGACGAGGGAACTTTTGCCCGCGCCGCTGGGGCCGGTGACGACGATGTAGCGGCCAAGCGGCAGATCGAGGTCGAAGCCTTTGAGGTTGTTTTGGCGCACGCCGCGCAGGCGGATGCATTCCGGGGCCGGGGAGGATGCAGAGGGCACGGCCGACACGGCCGTGGCTACACGGGGGGAGCGGGGAAGGGAGGCGTTGGAACGGACCACGCGGGCACGAAGGTCAGCGCGCGGCGGAAGGCAAACGCGGAGGCATGCCGGCGCGCGACGCGCGGCTCAGGTCGAGGGGGCGGGATTTTTCATCGTCCCAAGAAAAGCCTCCGCTTCGCGGATAGATTTTTCCATTTCGGCGACGAGGCGGCCTACGTCGCTCTCCAGTCCACGGGCGGTGCCGGAGAGGCCCGCGACGGCTTGGGCGTTTAGATTGGCTTTGAGGACGAGCACCTTGTCCCGGAATTTCTGCAGCACCGGATCCATGCGCCCGGCGGCGGCGTTCATCGTCTGGATCAAGCTGTCGGCTCGGGTGCGTGTCTCGCGGAGAAGGCGTTCGCTTTCGCGGCGGTCATCGCGATCGACGATCGATGCCGCCTCCTTTTCCCATTCGCGAAACAGCGCCTCGCTCACATCTTCGGTGGATTCTATGCGTTTGCGCACGTCGAGCGCGCTGGCTTCGCAATCTTTCAGCGCGGTGTTGAGGCGCGCGTAGGTGGCCTTGATCTCGCCGGGTTCGACCTGGGTGAGGGCGAGAAACTGGGCGAGGGCGTCTTGGAACTCTTTTTTGGCGTCCGTTTGCGCCTCGCGCGCATCTTCGACGCGGGAGACCAGGATATCTCGCTTGTGGTAACCGAGTTTTTCGGCGGCCTGGTAGTAGACGCCGCTGGTGCAGCCGGCGCAAACGATCACGAGGAGCGCGGTGGCGAGGCGGATCCCATTCGAAGAAAGGAGCGGAGGCATGTGAATCTCGACAGCTTGCGCGGCTGCGGGTTCTCGCGAATCGATGTCGGAGGCGCCGTTTGGGGATCGCAAGGGGCCCGCGCTGGCACGCCAGCCCGGTTTTTAGCCCGGATCCGCAATCATCCCGTGGGAATCCGGGTTCAACCGAGGGAGAAGCTCATGAGGCTGTAAATGCGCTCCGGCCGGTCGGCCGGGGGGCGGCCTCGGTAAAGGCGAACGGTCGTGGCTTCGGGGACCAGGCCGTTTTTGCGGGCGAGCCGGGCCGCGTCGGGGTTTGTTTCGGGGCAATCGATCGCGATCTTCTCGCCGAGGGCAAAGCTCGCCAATGCGTCGAAGAGGGCTTCCGCCGCCTCCGGGTCGTCGGCTTGGAGCGGACCGATGCGAACGCCTTGGTGGCACCTGCGCGCGACGCCGAATCCGCAGAGGCGGCCCTCGCGGTAAAAGCCGAGCGCGAGGCTCGCGGGCAACGTGATCCACGCCTTTAGAAATGCGGCACGTGAAAACCCCGTGCTTTTCATGTCGTAGGCAAGGAGCCTTTCGACGCACGAATCGGCCAAGAGTTGGATGCCGGGTTGCCAAGGACGAGCCGACCTGGGGGCGACGCCAGTATGGGAGACGGTTATGTGGTGCGGTTGCAGCCCGGCGCGGGAATAGGCGCGCACATGCTCCGGCACGCCGTCGCCGCCGATGGTGCGGTCGCCCAGTCGTTCGAAGCCCGCTTGCAAAAGATGCCAGGCGTGCGCCGAGCGGCGATAGGAAGGCGCGACCACGAAAAAGCCGAGATGACCGAATCCGGGCGAGAAGCGGACCGCGGATATGGCGCCGACAAGACGGCCATTAAGCTCCAAAGTGAGGAGGGAGCCGGGATCCGCCATCTCGAAAACGAAGGGATCGCAGGGGCCGGGATTCCAGCCCTCGGAGATGGCCCACTCTTGAGCGCAATTCATTTCTCGATGCGTCAAGGGCCGGATCACGGCGTTTGAGAGGCTATACATGGTGATCCGGTGTTTCGGGTCGTGGTGGGTAAAGATTGCCGAGAAGGGACACGTCGTTTCCGTTGTGGGAAAATCCCCGGCCGGGGGGGCGGCCGAGACTAGGGGTAAGCCGGCTGCTAATAATCCGGGGACCTTACTGGATTATGACCCCATCGTCCATCGGGCAGTTTACCCTAGGAGACGGGCCCAGGGACGTATGGGGATTTCCCCTTTCCGGAGGGTTTTGGCATCGCTTTCTCACGGGGGATGAAAGGGGATTTACATGCTTAGCGCGGCGCGCGGATACCCCCGTCCGCGCCTAATTCTCAAGCCCCCAAATGCCCATGCGTAATAGGTTGCCTGTCTTGGTTCCTGTCTTGGTTTTCTCCCACCTTCAGTTGTTTGGTGCCGAAGCGTTGTCACCGGCGCGCACCAGTCCGGAGCTCGGGGATCTTTCTCTGGAGCAGCTGATGGAGATTCCCGTGGAGTCGGTGAGCGGAGTCTCGAAATATCAGCAAAGCATCCGGCGTGCGCCGGCGGGCGTGACAGTCTTCACCTCCGCAGATATTCGGAACCACGGGTGGACGACGCTAGGGGACGTGTTGCGGGCTGCTCCGGGCCTCCATGTCCGAAGCGACCGCTTTTATGATTACGTCGGCACGCGGGGCTTCACGCGCACCTATGATTATAATTCGCGGATGCTGATCCTGCTCGATGGTCATCGTCTGGACGATCCGATCTATCAACAGGGGGCCATCGGCACGGATTTCATCCTGGATCTTGATCTCGTGGAGCGCGTCGAGGTCATCACGGGACCGGGCTCGTCCGTTTACGGGAGCAATGCTTTTTACGGCGCGGTGAATGTGATCCCGAAGACCGGGCGAGACATCGGGGGCGCGGAGGTGTCCGTTTCGGCCGGCTCCGAGCCGTCATCCAAAGCGCGTGCCACCGTGGGGGATCGCACGGCGGGCGGAGTCGACTACATCGTGTCGGCGTCCGAGTGGTGGTCGCGTGGCGAGGGCGAGTTTGACCTGCCGCCGTCGTGGAGCGCGGTCGGGGACGTTTTCGTGCCGGGGCGTCTGCGCGGTTCGGTGGCCAAGAACAAGGACGACATGCACCACCAGAGCGCCTTTGCCCGAGTCTCATGGCGGGGACTCTCCGGCGAGGCGGCCTACGGTCGCCGAAAGAAGGAGGTGCTGCCTTACGTGTATTACACGCCGAACGACGCGGATGCGCATGGCACCGACGAGCGGGCGTATTTGTTGGTCAAGGCGCAGGGCGAGCCGACGCCCGACTCGGCGTTGCAGGCGAAGCTGGCCCTCGATGTCTATCGTTACGACGGATATTTTCTGCCGCCCTCCGTCGGGTTCGCGCCGTTCGCGCCGTATGCGCGCAGTCTCTCGATCAATGGCGAGGTGAGCTGGAGGCAGGCCATCGCGGAGGCCCATACGTTAAGCGTCGGCATCGAGTATCAGGAGAATCTCCGGCAGGACCTGGGGGCCGAGCTGCTGGACACAAACACTCCCTATATCGATCCTCCCATCCGCGAATCCTCCCGCTATTTCAGCCCCTTCGCCCAGCTCGACTGGGAGTTTTCGCAGACCTTGCGCGCCTCTTTGGGCGGCCGCTACGATTATTACGACGTGGGCGACGAGCGGTTGACTCCTCGGGTGGGGCTCATCTGGGACCCGACCGCGAACACGACGCTCAAACTGCTTTACGGCGAGGCCTTCCGCGTCCCCAATCTCGCCGAGCGCTCCCCCGGCGAGCCGGGGATCGTGCAAAACCCGGACATCCGCCCCGAGACGAACCGCAGCTGGGAGTTTATCGCGGAGCATCGTTTCGGTCCGGTCTGGCGGGTCGAGTCGCACGCCTACTACACGGTTTCGAGCGATCTGATCACGCAGGTGAACGTGCCCAACGATCCGTCCGATCCCGACGACGATGAAAGCACCTACGGCAACGTGGACCGCTTCGTGACCCGCGGCTTCGACATCGGCCCCGCGGCGCATTTCCCGTCCGGCGTGCAATTGCGCGGCTCGGTGACTTTTCAGGACACACGCGACGACGCGACCGACGAGATCGTCGCCGACGCGCCGAAATGCCTGGTGAAGCTGCACGCCTCCGCGCCGGTCGTGGAGAAGTGGCTGCGCGCCTCCGCCGAGGTGCTTTACGTCGGCGACCGCAAGGACAGCGGCGATCCCTTCGGCGTGGTGCGGCGCACCGGAGACTACGTGACGGGCAACTTCACCTTGCGGGCCTCGCGCGTGTGGCATCGTTGGGACCTGGCGTTCTCGGTTTACAACGTGGCGGACGCCCGTTGGTCCGATCCTAAAAACTACGGTCAAATTTCCTCTCCGCCTCGCTCTTTTGTCGTGCGCGCCACTTTGGACTTTTGATGCGCGGGTTTGCTTCCACGTTCAGCTTTGGGCGGCGTCTGGCGCTGCTCGGACTGATCCTCGCCGGCATGATGGCCGGAGGGGCGGGGCGGGCGTTTGGCGCGCAGCCGCCCGCCGCGGAGCTATACGGAAGCGAGGAGGTGCAGGCGCTCATCCTTTTCAATTTTATCCGTTACACCGAGTGACCGGGGGAGGCGTTGCCGGAGCATGCTCCGTTCGTCGTGGGAGTGGCGGGAAGCCGCGCCTTGGAGGACGAGCTGATCGAGCTCGCCGACAAGCAGACCGTGCTCAAGCGCCGAGTTCGAGTCGTGCGAGTCAAGACCGCGCGGGATCTGACCGGTTGCCATGTGCTCTACATCAATCCCGTGTCCAGCCCCGGCGAGGAAGCCGGTCCGGCATTGGTGGAACTTATGCCGCAGGTGCGGGGCAAGCCTATCCTGACCGTCTCGAGCGATTCGGGTTTTGTGCGGCAGGGCGGGATCGTGAATATTTACAAGGGCGAGTCCGGCAAGCTGCGCTTCGAGATCGCGCCCGACAACGCCAAGGCGGCCGGGCTCGTGCTGAGTTCCCGTTTGCTTTCGCTGGCGCGGGTGGTTCCGGGCGCGGAAGCGAAGCCGACGGAATCGACGGCGAAGCCCTGAGCCGGGCCGGCTGACCGAGGGGAGGTCTTAAAGCAGTTCGAGCTGCGCCGTGTCGGCGGGGGCGACGGTGAGCTTTTTCTTCGGCTTGGCGACGGGCGCGGCGGGGAGCTCGACCGCGGTCTCGTCGCCCTCGAGCTTGGCCAAGATCGCGCGGGCGCGGTCGATCACGCTCGGAGGGAGGCCGGCGAGGCGCGCGACCTGGATGCCGAAGCTGCGCTCGGCGGCGCCGGAGACGACGCGGCGAAGGAAGACGATGTCGTCGTTCCACTCCTTCACCGCGACGCTGTAGTTGCGAAGTCGCGACAGGTGTTTCTCGAGCTGGGTCAGCTCCTGGTAGTGCGTGGCGAAGAGCGTGCGCGGGCCCTGGACCGGGTCGGCGTGGAGGTGCTCGACGACGGCCCAGGCGATGGAGAGGCCGTCGTAGGTCGAGGTGCCGCGGCCGATCTCGTCGAGGATGATGAGCGAGCGCGGGGTGGCGTGGTTGAGGATGTTGGCGGTCTCGTTCATCTCCACCATGAAGGTGGAGTTGCCGCGCGCGAGGTCGTCGCTCGCGCCGACGCGCGAGAAGACGCGGTCGACGAGGCCGAGGCGGCAGGCGCTCGCGGGCACCCAGGAGCCGACGTGGGCCATGAGGGCGATGAGCGCGATTTGCCGGATGTAGGTCGATTTGCCGGCCATGTTGGGGCCGGTGAGGAGGGCGAGTTGCTCGGCGGTGGATGAGAGCCGGGTGTCGTTGGGGACGAAGGCCTGCGAGCCGGCGGGGCGCGAAGGATCGCGGAGCATCTGCTCGACGACGGGGTGGCGACCGGCGGTGATCTCGAGCACGGGCTCGTCGACGAACTCGGGCTGGCAGTAATCCCACTCGCGGGCGAGTTCGGCCC
Source organism: uncultured Verrucomicrobiota bacterium (assembly GCA_946481225.1). The sequence continues at coordinate 8,311 of CAMLNJ010000002.1, forward strand.
AGCCGGCGAGGACATCGAGCTCGGCGAGGGTTTGCGCGGTTTTCGCGAGGGCGATGGATTCGTCGAGGACGGCGGCGACGAGTTGAGCGAAGAGTTCCTGCTCGCGGGCGAGGGCGAGGTCGTCGGCGGAGAGGATTTCCTTTTCCTTCTGGCGAAGGGCGTCGGTGACGTAGCGTTCGCCGTTCACCGTGGTCTGGCGGCGGATGTAGTCGGCGGGGACGAGGTGTAGGTTGGCCTTGGTGATCTCGATGTAGTAGCCGAAATTGTTCGTGAATTTGACCTTCAGGCTGCGGATGCCGGTGCGGGCCTGCTCGGCCGTCTCGAGCTGGGAGAGCCAGGCGCGGTTGTCGGTCTTGAGCGAGTGGAGGCGGTCGAGCTCGGGGCAATGGCCGGAGCGGATGTAGCCGCCGTCGGCGAGATCGGCGGGGAGCTCGTCGCAGAGGGCGCGTTGCAGGAGATCGCGGAGGGCGGGGAGTTCTTGGATGTGGGATTTGAAATCGGCGATCTGGGCGTCGCCGAAGGCGTCGAGGGCGGCGTGGAGCGAGGGAATCTGCCCGAGGGTGTCGCGAATGCCGCCGAGTTCGCGGGGATTGCGGAGGCGGTTCTGGAGGCGGCCGAGGATGCGGGGAATGTCGCGGACGTTGGCGAGCGTGGAGCGGAGGTCGGAGAGGGGGCCGGGCGCGGCGCGGAGTGCGCCGACGGCGGCGCTGCGGCGGCGGATCTCGGAGAGGTCCTGCGGCGGGGCGGCGAGCCAGGTTTCGAGCAGGCGCGCTCCGGGAGCGGTGCGGGTGCGGTTGATCGCGGCGAGGAGCGAGCCGCTGCGTTCGCCACGCGTGGAGGTGAAAATCTCGAGGTTGCGCAGCGTGGCGGGGTCGAGGAGGAGCGTGGCGGAGCTGCGGTGGAGCTGTAGGCGGTGAAGGTTCTCGGGCTTGGCGCAGAGGTTTTCGGTGACGTAGAGGACGAGCGCGCCGGCCGGGCCGAGGGCGGCGTGGTCCTGCGGGATGCCGAAACCCTCGAGGTTGAGCACTTCAAGGGTGGATAGAACGGCGCGGAGGCCGGTGGCGGGCTCGAATTGGAAGGCGGGCAGTTCGGTGAGCGCGCGGCCGGCGGTGAATGTGGCGAGGTTGTGGAGGGCGGTCTGCTCGTGCGGGGCGGAGCGCCACTTTTCGAGCTGACCCTCGGGCAGGACGAGTTCGCGCGGGTCGAGCGCGGTGAGGACGGGGAGGAGATCGCCGGGGTCTTTTTCGGACGCGAGGCGGAACTCGCCGGTGGAGAGATCAAGCCAGGCGGCGTGGAGGCCCGAGCGGTCGGTGACGAGGGCGGCGAGGAAGTGGTTGCGCGAGGCGTCGAGCTGTTTGGCGTCGAGCGTAGTGCCGGGGGAGAGTATTCGGGTGACGGCGCGTTTGACGAGTTTGCCGGCGACGGCGGGCTCGGCTTGGTCGCAGATGGCGACCTTGCGCCCGGCGGTGAGGAGCTTGTTGACGTAGCCGTCGGCGGCATGGAAGGGCAGGCCGGCCATGGGATGGTCGCCCCGCTTGGTGAGGGTGAGGCCGAGGAGCCGGGATGCGTCGATGGCGTCGTCGAAGAAGAGCTCGTAAAAGTCGCCGAGGCGGAAGAGCAGGAGCGTGTCCTTCGGGAGGCCGCGCCGCACCTCGAAGTATTGCTGGAGCATCGGGGTGAGCTTGGGGGCGGGCGCGGCGGCGGAGGCGATGGCGTCGGACATGGCGGCGAAGTCGGCGAGATTTGCGACCGGACGCGCCACCAAAAGCACAAAAGACGCAAAAACTGGCGAAGCAGTCGCGGGAAGAGGTTCGCGCGGGAGGGGAGTCGGAGTTTGGATCAGGATGCCGAGAATTAGGACACCGCCCGGCGGAATGCCTTCTTGACACGGCCCGGAGCGGTCGGTGTTTTCCAACCTTTTCCGAAATCTACAGCCCTCGTTCCTAGACCTTCCATGGCCCTTAAAATCCGCCTCTCCCGCATCGGTTCCGCCCACAACCCCGTCTATCATGTGGTTGTCGCCGAAGCCCGTTCCCGCCGCGATGGCGCCGCCACCGAGATCCTCGGCACCTACAGCCCCCGGGCCAAGAAGGACGCCCTCACCTTGAAGGTTGACCGCGTCGACTACTGGCTCTCCAAGGGAGCGCTTCCGACCGACACGGCGAAGAGCCTGATCAAGAACGCGCGCAAGGCCGCCGCTCCGGCCGCCTGATTCCGGTTCCAGCCATAGCCTTTTCGGCGCCTCGGATTCACTTCCGAGGCGTTTTTGTTTTCCGCATTAGCCACACAAGGCCTGTCCCCCATGCCGCTTCAGATCGACGTGCTGACGCTTTTCCCGCGCATGCTCGACGGCTTTCTGGCCGAGAGCATTCTCGGCAAGGCCATCGAGGCGAAGCGCCTCGGCGTCACGGTGCATGACCTGCGCGCGTGGTGCACCGACAAGCACAAGACCGCCGATGATCGCCCCTTCGGCGGCGGCTCCGGCATGGTGATGAAGCCCGAGCCGGTGGTCGCGGCGATCGAGCAACTTCAGACGCCCGGCTGCCGGCGCATTTATCTGACGCCCGATGGTGTGCCGTTCAGCGAAAAAATCGCGCGCGAACTCTCCACGCAGCAGCACTTGATCTTCCTCAGCGGCCATTACGAAGGCATCGACCAACGTATCCGCGACACGGTTATCGACCAGGAGATCAGCATCGGCGACTACGTGCTCACGAACGGCACGTTGCCGGCCGCCGTGGTGATCGATGCGCTGGCGCGTTTCATCCCCGGCGTGCTTGGGGACGAAAATTCGTTGACACACGAATCCTTCACCGGTCGTTTGCTCGACTTCCCGCAATACACGCGTCCCGCCGAATTTCGAGGTCAGTCCGTGCCGAAAGTGCTCCTTTCGGGCAACCACGCTGAGATCGAAAAGTGGCGATACGCCCGACGCGTGGAAAAAACCCGTCTCGTCCGTCCAGATTTACTCACAGACTAACTTCCCCATTTTACCGTCATGAATCCGATCATCAAAGAGATCACCGCCGCCCAGATCCGCACCGTTCCCTCCTTCAAGGTGGGCGACGGCGTCAAGGTGCACACCAAGGTCCGCGAGGGCGACAAAGAGCGCGTGCAGCTCTTCGCCGGCATCGTCATCGCCCGCAAGGGTCACGGCATCCACGAGACCTTCACGGTCCGCCGCATCAGCTACGGCGAGGGCGTCGAGCGCGTTTTCCCCGTCAACTCCCCCAACATCGAGAAGATCGAAGTTGATCGCGAGTCCGAGATCGGTCGCGCCCGCCTCTACCACCTCCGCGACCTGAAGGGTAAGGCCGCCATGCAGGTGAACGTGAAGCGTTACGACAACGTCGCCGCCGCCGAGGCCGCCAGCGCCTGAGTTTGATACAGTTTCTATTTTCAAGCCCCGGAGTCGTCCGGGGCTTTTTTGTTTTTAGCGGCAGAGGCCGTCCCCTGCGCGCCCCGCGCCCAAGTCGGCTTCCGCATACCGGAGCTCGCGTCGATCGCGCACCCGCACAAAGCCGATTCATGAAGCGGTCTGTTCCCCGTCTGCACCTTTTTTCATGCCCTTTGTGCTTTTCGGGTCGACCCGCGGGTTTCTAGCTCTCGACCCTTAGTTTTTTCCGGACTCAACCCATCGTTCGTCACGACACCGACACACATCCAACCACTTTCCCATATGGCACTCGACCTCGCTATCCTGTCCCAAGCCGCCAATCAGGCCCGTGGCCTCGCCATGGACGCCGTCCATAAGAGCAACTCCGGCCACCTCGGCCTGCCCCTCGGCGCCGCCGAGATCGGCGCCGCCCTCTACGGTGGCGCGCTCTCGCATTGCCCCAGCGCTCCCCGCTGGCTCAACCGCGACCGCTTCGTGCTCTCCGCCGGCCACGGCTCGATGTTCATCTACTCCTGGCTGCACCTCAGCGGCTACGATCTCCCCCTCGAGGAGGTGAAGAACTTCCGCCAACTCCACTCCAAGACCCCCGGCCACCCGGAGTTCCACGAGACCCCTGGCGTCGAGTGCACCACCGGTCCCCTTGGTCAGGGCATCGCCAACGCCGTCGGCTTCGCCGTCTCAGGCAAGATGGCCGCCGCCCGTTTCAACACCGAGACCCACCAGATCTTCGACAGCCACGTCATCGCCCTCGCAGGCGACGGCTGTATGCAAGAAGGCGTCGCCTTGGAGGCTGTCTCCTTCGCCGCCCACCAGAAGCTGGACAACCTCATCCTCATTTTCGACTCCAACGACGTCACCCTCGACGCCATGGCCGCCAAGTCGCAGAACGACGACTTCGCCAAGCGCTTCAAGGCCCTCGGCTGGAACGTCCAGGTCGTCGACGGCCATGATATCGCCCTCGTCGCCAAGGCCATCGCCAAGGCCAAGAAGGCCACCGGCGCCCCCAACCTCATCATCGCCAAGACCACCATCGCCAAGGGCATCCCCGAGGTGGCCGGCACCAACAAGGGCCACGGAGAGGCCGGCGCGAAGTTCGTCGACGCCGCCCGCGTCAACCTCGGCCTTCCCGCCGACCAGCACTTCTTCGTCAGCCCCGAAGTCCGCGCCTACTTCGACGGACTCAAGAAGAAGTCCGAGCGCAACTACAAGAAGTGGAAGAAGCTCTTCGCCGAATGGGCCGCCGCCAACCCCGAGAAAGCCGCCCTCCTCGAGAGCGCCTCCGCCACCGTCACCGCCGACGATCTCCTCGCCACGATCCCGGCCTTCGCGCAGGACGTGAAGCTCGCTTCCCGCGCCGCCGGCCAGCAGGTGCTCCAGCCCCTTGCGGCCAAGCTGCCCCTCCTCATCGGCGGCTCGGCCGACCTCTACGGCTCGACCCTCAACTACATCGCCTCCGACAAGGACTTTGAGCCGACCAACACCGCCGGCCGCAACATCCGCTTCGGCATCCGCGAGCACGCCATGGCCGCCATCGCCAACGGCCTCGCCTACGACGGTATCTTCAAGCCCTCCGTCGCGACCTTCCTGGTCTTCGCCGACTACTCGCGCCCCGCGATGCGCCTCGCTTCGCTCTGCAAGCTGCCCGTCACCTACATCTACACCCACGATTCCGTGGGCGTGGGCGAGGACGGCCCGACGCACCAACCGGTCGAGACCGTCTCCGGCCTCCGCGTTATTCCGAATCTCGACGTGATCCGTCCCGGTGATCCCGAGGAGACGGCCGGCGCCTTCGCCGCCGCCTTCAGCCGCACCGATGGTCCGACCCTCCTTGCGCTCTCCCGCCAGGCCATGCCGATTCTCAACGAGATCCCGGTCGAGACCCGTCGCAACGGTGTGCAACAGGGCGGCTACGTCGCCGTTCGCGAGACCGCCGAGCTGACCCACATCCTCCTCGCCACCGGCACGGAGCTCCACCTCGCGGTCGTCGCCGCCAAGCAGCTGGGCGCCGGCGCTCGCGTCGTCTCGATGCCCTCTTTCGAGCGCTTCAAGCGCCAGTCGGCCGAGTATCGCGAGAGCGTTCTCCCGAGCGGTTGCCGCAAGCGCGTCGCGATCGAGGCGGGCGTCACCGGCCTCTGGTATCAATTCGTGGGTCTCGACGGCAAGGTGGTCGGCATCGACCGCTTCGGCATCAGCGCCCCCGGCGGCACCGTGATGAAGGAACTCGGCATCACTGCCGAGGCCGTCGTCGCCGCCGCGCAGAGCCTCTGAGCCTTTCGATTCCATCGATAACGAAGGGCCGAGCGCCCAAAGTATTATTTCTCGCAAAAGCGGGCCCTGTCGGGGCCCGCTTTTTTTTAGCCGAAAACCGAAATTGCGCTGAAGCGCGGCGAGTAATCGTGGTTTTCGGGTTCGGGTTAGGCTTGGGCGCGGCCCCGGTTTATTGAGCCCGAGTTTTGTGGTTCGATGAGCCAAGGACTCGGTCTTGAAGCGCTACATTTTGCCGATATTCACATACGGCGGGGCCTCGTTCTTCCCGCGACGGCCCCGTTCCTGGCCGTATGCCTTTCGCGGCCCGAGGGCGGGCGCGGCTGCTGTGACAGAGTTTAACCCAGAAACGGCAGTTGTAACCACGGATTCCGGAATCGAGCTTCCGGGGCGCTGCGGCAGCGTGTTTCCATGGCGCGCTATGTATTGAGCAAGTATCTGGAGGGGAATTGGAAGTGGTTTTTTTATTATCCACTTTGGAGAGTGTCTCGTCTGTGGAATCCGTGGTTGTGACTGCCGTCTCCGGCTAGGTCGTCGCGCGGGATCGGGCGTCGAAAACCGTTCGCGTCAGCAGCCGGCGGGGATATTTCTCCGACCGGCCGAACCCTTGATGTCATCGCGCCGGGGTGTCCGGCCGGAGGCATGTGGCAAATGCTTGGTGGGCGATTTGGGTTATGGCCGAAGGGCTTGGATAGAAAAGTATTATGCTCGATCATCCGGGCGGTTTTATCACGGAATGTTGGCGGTTGATTTTTGGCGGGCATCGAGCCTCGACCGCTTGGACGCGGTTTGTATCAGGGCCATATAAATCCGTAAGATCGTGGATAGTTGATATTCGGGCTTGATAAAGCGGCGTCGTCCTCTTTTGTGGCGTCGCTATGTTTAACGAACAACTCGCCAAGATCGAAAAGGCCAAGGCCGACATCGCCGCCGCCGAGGCCAAGCTCGCCGCCGACCGCGTCTCCGCGCTCGCCAAGCTCCCCGGTGATTTCGGCTATGATGATATCAATGCCTTTATCAAGGCGGTGAAGGCTGCTTACGGCAAGGGCGGCAAGGCCAGCAAGGGTAAGCCCGGCCGCAAGCCGAAGGCCGCCGCCGCTCCGAAGGCCGCCAAGAAGGGCAAGCGCGCCAAGATTACCGACGAGATCAAGGCTCAGGTGAAGGCCCTCGCCGAGGCGGGCAAGACCGGCCAAGAAATCGCCAAGGCCCTCGGGATCTCCGCTCCCAGCGTGCAGAACATCAAAAAGGCCTTTGGCTTGGTGAAGGCTCGCGGGGCGGCCTCTCCGGTCGAAGCCGCTCCCGCCGATGCCGCTCCCGTCGAAGCCGCGCCTGCGGTTTGAGCGGATCGGATTCCATTTGATAAATAAAAAGGCCCCCGACGAGTCGGGGGCCTTTTTATTATCATCGGCCGTTTTGCCGTGGAGCCTGCGCGGAGATGCCGGAGCGGTCATCCTAACTCTCAAGTAACAACATGAGAGGATCTCGAATCCAGTGGGTTATGAAGCCGTAAAGTTGGATGGGCGCGTTCCTGCGCCCGTGGTTTGGGTTCGCGGGCGGACCGCGAACCACGCGCGGGAGGGACCCGGGCGTCCAGCGGGCGAAAACATCTCCGTTACTTCACTGCGTTGCCCGGGCTCGCCCCGGGGGGGGCGCTAGAACCGGCGATAGCCGCGACTCATCTCGAGCAACCTGCTGAACATCTGCTGATCGCGTCGGCCGCGTGACGCACCTTCCAGGTGCGCCTTTCGGGCCGTCGCGATCACCATCTGCCTCAGCATCTTGCCTGATCTTTCGCCTGCGCTATCGCCCGATCTAGGGTCACAATGCGCGCCGATCCGGCGCGCCGAGTTCGTCGCTGAGTTCGACGCCCGCGGCTTGAAGCGCCGAGCGCAGGGGCGGACTGAAACGCGCAAACATGGTTTCCAAGAAGAACTCGAATTCGTTCACCGGTCCGGGCGAGGCGAAGGCGAGGGCATCGGCGAGCCGAACCAGATCGGATTCGTCGAAATGTTCGTCGAGGACCGACTGGCTGCCTGCGAGGGCGATCAGTTGCGGGGCGTAGCGTTCGACGGCGGGATCGACCGCGAGGAGACGAACCGGACCGTGGAGGCGTGCGGTTTCGATGCGCCGGCCGAGCGCCCTTAGGACGGCGTAGGCGAAGGCGGCGTTGGCCAAAGCCGCTTGGCGCAGCAGGGCGGGGCGGGAGGCAAGCAATTGCGAGAGATTCATGATAATGACCTTTCGTTGCGGGTGCCCATGCACCGGTTGTGGAGGTTGCGGACGGGAAGAGCCGGCTGCGATGGCCGGTAACGGCACAAAACGCGGACACTGACCTGACGAGCGACGAAGCTGAAACCTGCGCTGACTGAGAAAAAAACGCGGGACACGAATCGCTGACGGGAGCAACAGAAAGGCCTTTCGCGGTGCGGCGCAAGCGGCGGAGAGCGGGAAAACTACTCAGGAGCGGAATGTGAGCGCCGCCGGACGCACGGTCGGCTCAGCCCTCACGCGATGAAGAAATTGGAGGTATGCGAAACCGTCATCGTCCGACGAGATGGGCCGGAGATCGAAAGACTCCCATTATTCGTCTTCCCCCTCGCGTTCCAGTGGCGGCCATTGGCTCGCCACATGAACCCGGATTCCTCGATACTCCCCGCGACAATCGCGGATTGCGGCTTGAATGGGTTTTTTCTCTTCTGTTCATCCGCTGAAAACGGCAGGAACCGATCAGCTCCGTCGTGGATCAACCGCAGGCGATTGCAATCAGAGCACCGCCATGGGCGGGCGTTCGATCGAGGCGATCGCGGCCATGATGCGTTCGCTGGCGCGTTGATAGCGTTCCTTGCCGTCCGATTTGTGGTCGTAGGCGGCGGGCGCGAGCGGTCGGCCGAACACGATGTCGACGGGCGTGCCGGGCCGGAAACCGCCTTCGCGGCCCAGCGCGACGTGGCTGTCGAAAATGCGGCAGGGCACGACGGGCACGCCGGTCTTGCAGGCGATCAGGCCGACGCCCGCCTTGGCGGGTTGCAGGCGGCCGTCGGGCGAGCGGGTGCCTTCGGGGAAGAGCGCGATGGGATGGCCGGCGGCGAGGGTGGCGAGGACGCGTTTGATCGCGCTAAGGTCGGACCCGTCGCGGTCGACCGGGATGGCGCCGACGCCGTTCATCCACCAGGCGCCGAGCCCGGGTTTCCAGAGGGTCTTGCGGGCGAAGAAGGCGAGCTGGTGCGGCATGACCGCGCCGATGAAGGGCGGGTCGAGGTGGCTGGCGTGGTTGGCCGCGACCAAAAAGGCGCCGTCGGCGGGGAGGTTGGACAGGCCGGCGACCTCGCCGCGGAAGACCGCCTCTTGGGCGCAGTTTATGATGTAGTGACAAATCCCATACAAGGGATCCATCTCCAGCTGGGGAAAACCACAGGGGCGGACGAGGGCTTTCATGCGGGACCGACGCGGACTCAGGCTGCGCCGAGGCGGGCGGCGATGGGGGCGGCGACGCGGGCCACGACGTCGTCGAGCGAGAGAAAGGTGGAGTCGATGTCGGTCGCGCCGGGCGGGCAGAGGAGCGGCGCGGTCTTGCGCGAGCTGTCGAGACGGTCGCGTTCGGCGATCGAGTCCTGCTGGCCCTCGGCGGCCCGGCGGCGGGCGCGCTCCTCGGGGTCGGCGTGGAGGAAAAAGCGGAAATCGGCGTCCGGGAAGATGACCGTGCCGATGTCGCGGCCTTCCATGACGAGGCCGGCGAAGCCGTGCTCGCGGGCGATGCGGGCCTGGTCGCGCTGGTAGGAAAGCAGCTTGGCGCGGACGGCGGGGATGGCGGCGAAATGGGAAACGGCGGCGTTGACGGCCGGGCCGCGGAGCTCGGTTTCCGGCACGAGGCGTCCGCCGACCTCGATCGCGGCGCGCCGGCCGTCCACGCGGGCGCCGAGGGCGAGGCAGGCGAGGGCGCGTTCCACGCCGGTGGCGTCGGAGTGGGCGACGCCGAGGCGGAGCAGCTCGGCGGTCAGGGCGCGGTAGTGCGAGCCCGTGTCGATGTGCAGGAAGTTGAACCGGGCGCTGAGGGCGCGGGCGGTGGTGGATTTTCCGGCGGCGGCGCCGCCGTCGATGGCGACGATGAGAAAAGGCATGGAGCTGGGAGCGGGGAGCATGGAGCTAGGAGCGGAGGGCGGAAACTGGAGACCTGAAATCTGCGGCGGGAAAATCAAACGCGGGCGCGCAGTTCGCCGAGGACGTCGAAAAAGTTCGGGAAGGTCTTCGCGCAGCAGGCGGGGTTGTCGATCGTGAGCCAAGGACGGCCGTCGCCGTGCAGGTCGTGGCTCCCGAGGATGCCGAAGCTCATCGCGAAGCGGTGGTCGTGGTAGGTTTGGATAACCGTGCCGCGGGCGGCGCGGAGCGCGGCGAGATCGGGTGTGATCGTGAGCGAGTCCTCGGTTTCCACGACTTGTTGCCCGAGGCGGCGGAGTTCGTTGGCCATGCCGGCGACGCGGTCGGTCTCCTGCTTGCGCGTGTGGGCGATGCCGGTGATGCGGATCGGCCCGCCGAGAAGCGGGCTGATCGCGGCGAGGGTGAGAAAGGTGTCGGAGAAGCCGGAAAAGTTTTCGTCCACGCCCACGCGGGGCGCGGGAGCGGCGTGGGCGATGTCGTAGCCGGCGGAACCCGGGGTGACGGTGGCGCCGACCTTGCGAAGGACGTCGAGGAAGGCGGTGTCGCCCTGGAAACCGCGATGGAGGTTGAGGAGGCGCGCGGAGCCGCCGACGACGAGGGGGAGCGCGGCGAAGTAGCTGGCGGCGGTCGCGTCCGGCTCGATGGCGTAGGCGCCGCGGAAAGGGTAGGCGGGCGAGCCGCCTTGGCGGACGCGGAAGCGAAACTCGTCGAGTCGCTCGACCGGCTCGGCCGCGCCAGGTTGGAAGGCGTGCATGATGAGCGCGGTCATCTGCACGAAAGGCCAGCGGACGCCGCCGACGGCGGCGACCTCGACGGGCGCGGCGCAGAGGGGCGCGACCATGAGCAGGGCGGAAAGCATCTGGCTGCTCTCGGTGGCGTCGATGGCGACGGGGCCGCCGCGCAGGCCGCGGGCGTGGATCTCGATCGGGAAGAAACCTTCGATGCCGGTGCAGCGAATCTCGGCGCCCAGCGCGCGGAGGGCGTCGATCAGGCCCTTCATGGGGCGCTGGTTCATGCGCTCCGTGCCTTGGATGCGATAGACGCCGCGAGGGGCGGCGGCGCAGAGGGCGGTGAGGAAACGGGCGGCGGTGCCGGCGAGGCCGACGAAAATGTCGACGGGCGCGTCGGACTTGAAGGCGTTGTCCTGTCCGGAGACGGCGATCACGCCGGCGGCTTCATCGGCCCGGACGTCGAGGCCCAGGCGGCGCAGGGCTTCGGCCATGAGCCGCGTATCGTCGCTGAAGAGCGCTCCGGTGAGAGTTACCGGCGAGGCGCAGAGGGCGGCGAGCAGCAGCGCGCGGTTGGTCAGGCTTTTGGATCCGGGAATGACGACCGGGCCGGAGACGGGGCGGGTGAACGGGACGATGGGGAGCTGAGCAGGCAGCGGGGAGGCGGCGGACATGGATGGAGCAAGGAGCAGGGAGCAGGGGGCGTGGAGCCAAGCCTGGAAAAATGGCGCCGGGCTTCAGGCGCGGAAGCCGTCGCGCCACTGTTTGCCGCGTTCGAGGCGGGCGCGGATTTCGGCCCAATCGGATTGCTCGAGGGCGCGGCGGAACGAGGCCAGCTCGTTCTCGTAGGCGGAAAGGGCGTGCAGGACGGCGTCGCGGTTGTGCTGGAAAATCTCGATCCACATCGTGGCGTCGCTCGCGGCGATGCGGGTGGTGTCGCGCAGGCCGTTGCCGGCGAGGTGCCGCCATTGGCCGTCCTTTGCGGAAAGGGCGCAAGCCAGGCTGGTGGCGGCGGCTTGGGGGAGATGGCTGATATGGGCGACGATCTCGTCGTGCCGCAGGGGGGACACCGCCACCACCGTGCTGCCGCAGCCGCGCCAAAAATCGTGGAGAGTCTGAAGCGCGGCGGCGGGGGTGTCGGCGGAGGGAGTGACGAAGGTGACGCGGTTGTCGAAAAGGCTCTCGATGCCGTGCTCCCAGCCTGTTTTCTCGCCGCCGGCCATCGGATGGGAGCCGATGAAGACCGCGCCGTGGGCGCGTGGGTGGGCCGCGGCGGCGGCGCAGATGGGGCCTTTGACGCTGCCGACGTCGGTGACGATGGCGCCGGAGCGGAGGTGAGGCGCGATCCGCCGGTCGAGCTCGATTATCTTGTCGACCGGCGCGGCGAGGACGACGAGGTGGGCGTGGGCGACGGCTTGCTCGGGGGTTTCCGCCACGTGGTCGATCCAGTCTTGGGCGCGGAGGGCGGCGCGCACCTCGGGACGGCGGGCCCAGACGGTGATTTGACCGGCCAGGCCGCGGGCTCGGGCGGCGCGGGCCACGGAGGCGCCGAGCAGGCCGGGGGCGAGGATGGCTAGATGATCGATGGCCATGGCGAAAGCCGCAGGGTGAAAGCGCGCGGGGGCTTGTCGAGCCTTGGGCACGGGGATTCCCCGGCGCGCGGCCGGCGGGTTCCGCCCGGGATATACGAAGGGGCGCCCTGCGGCGCGCGTGTTGCATTTTACCGGGCGGGTCCCTTGCTTTTCGGGTTCCTATGCTTTCCCACCGCGCGCGTTACCGTCTCGCCAACGCATGGCAGACCTATCGTCCATGGCTGTTCGCCGGCCTCGGAGTGGCCGTGCTCGTCGCCATTTGGATGACGTTGGCGAACCTCGGCCCGGGTCGCGCGGTGACGCCGGTGCCGGACGAGCCCGCGAAACCCGACGATCCGGCGCTGGTGAAGCTGGCGGCCGAGGTGGCCGAGATGGAAAAGCAATACGAGGTCTATTCGTCGGCCGACATCGTCACCGACGAGGCGTTCGCGGTGCTCAGCGGGGCCGTCGAGCGCCAGAAGGCCCTGGTGCGGGCCGCGCCCCGGGGCGACTACACGGCCCAGATGAACCTCGAGCGGCTCCAGGCGGAGCTCGACAACTTCGAGGCGAAACGCGCGAACCCCCGCATCGAGGCCTTGCAGAAAGACGGCGAAACGGCCCAGGCGGAGATGCGTCTCGAGGAGGCGGCGGCGGCCTTTCGCGAGGCCATGGATCTCCAGAACCGGATCAACGGGAGCTCCGCCGCGCCGCGCCACAAGAATTTCGTCCGGGTGACCCGGCTGGAGCAGTCGCTGACCGCCCTGCAGGTGCTGCCTCTCGTGAAGGAAAAGGAGGCCTCCCTCGCCAAGGCCCGCGCGGCGGTGGCGGAGGAGCGCTGGGCCGACGCGCTGGCGGGCTACATGGCGGCGCGGGACGCGCAGGAGCGGATCAACCGCGAGTATTCGTCGACTCGATACGCCAATGTCGGCGAGTTCGACCGGCTGGACTCCGAGATCGCGTCGCTGAACGCCGCCGGCGTCGCGGCCAGGATCGACCAGAAGGAAAAAGCCGGCGACGACTGGGCTCGCGCCGGCGACCACGCCACGGCGGCCGCCGCCTACGCGGAGGCCCTCTCGCTCCAGCAGCAGATCAACGACCGCTTTTCGCGCAGCCGCTTCGTCTCCTCGCCCCGGATCGAGGCCCTGGAAATCAAGCTGCAGACCGAGCGCTCGCAGCCCATCGCGCTCGAGCTGGCGAAGCTGGACAAGGAGATCTCCGACGAGCTGCGCCGGCGTCGCGTGGTCGTCGCGGAAAAGATGCTCCCGAAGGCGATGGAGCTGACCGAAAAGATCGCGGCCGATTTTCCGCGCAGCCGCTCCGTCGACGGCGCGCTGCGGATCAAGCTCAACTATCTCGCGGTGAAGCGCGAGGACCTGCGCCGGCTGCAGGACTCGGTTTACGACCACCTCCTGCCCCTGATCGGCGTGAACGACCGCCTGCTCCTCGCCAGCGAGACGCCGCAGGACCTTTACCAGTCGGTGATGAACACCAATCCCAGCCGCAATCCGGGCCGCTCGCTCCCGGTGGACTCCGTGAGCTGGGTGGACGCCGAGGAATTTTGCATGCGCCTGAGCTGGATCATGGGCACCTCGGTGCGGTTGCCCACCGAGGACGAGCTGCGGACAGCCCACGGCAACGGCGGCGGCGAGGTGCGCAGCTCGGCCGACGGCGGCCGCGGCGGAGCGACGGATTCGGGCCGGCCAAATCGCAATGGTTATCGCGACGTGATCGGCAATCTCGCCGAATGGGTCGTCGCGCCGGCCGGATCGGATCAGGCGCAGGTGGCTGGCGGCAGCTATCTCGACACTCCCGAGGCGATCGCGAAGTTTCCGATGGAGTCTCGGCCGAAGACCGACCGGGCCCGGCATATCGGGTTCCGGTTCGTGGTCATCCTTCCCCCGGATCGCGCCTGAGCCCCGGCGGGGATCGCGCCGGTAGCGACCGCGGATGATATGCGCCCGATGAAGACGCGGTCCTTGGCTTCGGGGGTGTTGCTTGTCCTCGGTTTCGCGAGCTCCGTCGCGGGCGCGTGCGCGGCCGGGATGGCGGTGCCGGCGTCCTGGCTGCGCGCGGCGCCGGGGCCGCGGGAGGCGGCGGCGATCGAGGAAGGCGCGGCGCGGCATGGGTG
>CAMLNJ010000003.1 GCA_946481225.1 uncultured Verrucomicrobiota bacterium
AGAAGATCGCCCGCGCGAAGACCTTTGGCGCGCACGGTGGTTTTGATTACACGAGGCCAGGCTGGGCCGAGGCGGCGCGCGCGGAGGCGGGCGGTCTTTTCGACGTGATCATCGACAGCGCGGGCGGCGCCGGCTTCGAGTCGCTGGTCGATCTGGCGGCACCGGGCGGACGCATCGTGTTTTTCGGCGCGACGCGCGGCAATCCGAGCGTGCTTCCGATGCGGAAGATATTTTGGCGTCAGCTCAGCCTGCTCGGCACCACCATGGGCAGCCCCGACGATTGGGCAGCGATGCTGGCCGCGGTGGCGCGTCATCGGCTTCGTCCCGTGGTGAGCGAGGTCTTTCGCTTCGATCAGGCGGGCGAGGCCTTCGGCTTGATGGAGCGCGGCGGCCAATTTGGCAAAATAGTCCTGAAACCCTGACGCCGCCAAGGCGTCATGGGGAGAAGGTTGCCATGGTGGGCGTCACCTGGCTGCCCGCCGCGAAATTTCCCTCAATGAACCCCTTTCCCGTCAGCGCCTTCGGTTTCGCCTGCGTTTTGGCCGGGGTCGCGACCGTTCGCGCCGTGGACCTGCAAACCCTGGTCGACCGCTCGCCTTTCTCGCCTTCGGCCCAGGTCGCCGACGCTTCGGGTAACGCGGAGCCGCAGGGCACGATGGAGTTTCGCGGTATGGTGACCGACGCCGCGGGCACCGCCTACAGTCTCTTTGACACGGCCACAAACAAAGGTCGCTGGCTTCGCGCCGGCGACGCGGACAGCGCCGTCCAGGTGAAGGGCTTCGACGCCGGGAGCCACACGCTCGAGCTCGAGCAAAACGGGCGCCCGGTGCGCTTGACGCTCAAGCGCGCGATCATCCAGGCCGGCCAGCCGCTGGCGGCGATGAACGCCGCCGCCGCATCCGCGCCCTCTCCCGGCGTCTCGCGCGTCGCGGGCCTGGGCGGCCGGACTCGGGCGAACCTCGCCAAGGCCCCCGCCGATCCGACGCGTCTCAAGGCGATATCGGAGGCCGTGCGCGAGCGCCGTAAGCTTCGCGCCGGCAACTCTCCCCAAGCGCAGGCACCGGCCCAAACCCTTGCTTTGCCGGTGGCGTCGGGCTCGTGAGCGGCCAAAACAAATCCAGTTATTGGTTTTTCTGCTCCCCCTGCCTTAGTTAAACGGTAACCGTTCCGTCTCCGATGAAACCCCTTGCCCACATCGTCTTTGGCCTGGCCTGCGTTTGCGCCGGCGCAGGCGCGCTTCGCGCCGCCGTGGATTTGCAGACCTTGGTGGATCGTTCGCCCTTCTCGCCTCCGGCCCAGGCCGCCGACGCTTCGGGCAACGCGGAGCCGCAGGGCACGCTGGAGTTTCGCGGCATGGTGACCGACA
Organism: uncultured Verrucomicrobiota bacterium; assembly: GCA_946481225.1. The sequence continues at coordinate 1,367 of CAMLNJ010000003.1, forward strand.
CCGCGGGCACGTCCTACAGTATTTTCGACACGACCACGAACAAAGGCCGCTGGATCCGCGCCGACGACACGAACAGCCCCGTGCAGGTGAAAAGCTTCGACGCGGCGAGCAACACCCTCGAGGTCGAGCAAAACGGCCGCCCCGTGAAACTGCCCCTTAAGCGCGCGGTTATCCAGGCGGGCCAGCCCGTGTCGGCCATGATTCCGCCCACGCCCGTCATTCCTTCGCCCGGCGGTCCGCCCAATCCGGGAGCCGTCGGCCAAAACAAACCCGACGCCGCCAACGACGCGCGCCGTCTCGAAGCCGTGGCCGCCGAGGTGCGCCGTCGCCGCGCCCTGCGCAACGCTTCCGGCAACCGCCAAGGCCAGCCCGCGCCGGCCACCGCTCCCGCGGCGCCGGCGCAGACGCCGCCGGCTCCGCCCTCTCCCTGAGCCGGTTCGCCTGGTCCCCCGGCTTCGACTCCTTTGTTGATCGGCTCCGCGCGGTTTCCTTTTTCGTCTCCGCTTCGCCTCTTTTCCCTCATGTTCACCTCCTCCCGTCCCCGTCCTTCGCTGCGCGCCTCCCGCCGCGGCTTCACCTTGTTGGAAATCCTCGTCGTGCTCGCGATCATCGGCCTCCTCATCGGTGTGCTGGTGAAGAATGTGATGCCCGGATTAGAGTCCGGTAACCGGCAAGCCGCGAAAATTTTTGTGACTAGCACGATCCAATCGTGCTTGGTGCGCTATCAGCTCGATATGGGCGATAAACCGTCGACCGCTGAAGGGCTTGACGCGCTGGTTAACGCTCCCGCCGCCAAGGCCGAAAAATGGAAGGGCCCTTATGTCGAAGGCGGGAAGGTGCCGTTGGACCCTTGGAGCGAGCCTTATGTTTATCGTTACCCGGGCACCAAGAACAAAGGCGGTTACGATGTATTCTCGAAGGGCCCGAACAAGACAGAGGGCGACGCGGACGACATTGGCAACTGGGGGGAGTAACGCGATGCTCCGCGCCCGGAAGCGCGCTCCGGGCCCGGCGGGCCGGGCCGGGTTCACTCTCATCGAGATTGTCCTCGTCTTGGCTCTCATTGGCCTGATCGCCTCGATATTGATCAGCGGTGCCACTTCGGTCTTCAACTCCGCCCGCGAGCAGGACCCCGAGACCGCCGTGCTCAGCATGCTCCAAAAAGTCCGCGGCGAGGCGGTGGAGAAAGGCGAGGTCGTCGAGCTCAAGCCCTTGCCCGAGGACGCCGGCTTCATCTGGGGCGCCGACGGTGTCGCCACGCTTCCGAAGGTCGAAGGCTACACCGTGCGCCTCCTTACCCCCGAGGTCGTCTCCGCCTTCTTGATCGGCGGACAACTCGAGGAAAAACCGATCACCCACGTCCGCTTCTATCCCGACGGCTCCTGCGATCCGCTGCGCATCCAGGTGCGGCGCGGCGAAAACCGCCGCGTCTACGCCATCGACCCCTGGACCGCCGCCCCGCTGCCCCAAGAAGGCAAAACGTCGTGACCTTTTCCCGTCCACGCGCCTTCACCTTGATCGAGGTCCTGGTGGCTCTCGCCATCTTCGCCGTCGCCGCCGTCGTGCTCGGCGCGAGCTATTCCAATCTCATGCTCGCGCACGCCTCGATCCGCGACCGCGATGGCAACGACTCCGACATCGCCTGGGCCCGCGAGGCTCTGCTCGCCGAGCCCGACCGCGCGGTCGTGGAGCGCGGCGGCGACATCGTCCTGCCCGACGGACGCACCGGAAACTGGCGCGCCACCGTCAACGCCACCGCCGTGAGCGATCTCTTCGACGTCGAGCTCGAACTCTCCGCTCCGCCGCCCGCCGGCACCGGCGACCTCGTCCGTGCCACGGAAAAACTGCGGCTGCTCCGTCCCACCTGGTCCACCGCCGCCGAGCGAAAAGACCTGCGCGACAAGGCGACCCAGCGCCTCAAGCGCCAACGGGAGGCCATGAATTGAAAACCGCCTCCGCAGTCACCGCCTTCGCCTCCGGCGTGGCCCGGGCGTCCCGCCCGTGTTTCGGAAACGAGCACGCGTCTCGCCTGCTCGCGTGGCGCGTTCCGCCGGTGCCGCCAAATCGCCGCGGGCGCGTTCGCGTCCCGGCCCGCGCCTTTACGCTGCTCGAGGTCCTGCTCGCGCTTTCCTTGCTCGGCTCGCTGCTGGTCGCGCTCAACATGTTCGTCTTCTCGATGGCCGAGGTCTGGGGCAAGGGCCGCGAGGAGCGCCTTTTCGCCCAGCACGCCCGCGCGGTGGCCGTGCATGTAGAGGAGTTGTTGCGCCAGGCCGCGCTCAGTCCCGAGGGCGGCGGCCTCGAGGTGAAAGAGGTGAAACTCGAGACCGGCGGCGAGGCTCCCGAGCTGGCCTTCACCCTCGCGGAGGGCAGCCGCCTCCTCACCTGGCCCGAGACTCCCCTGCCCGACGTGGAGATGTCGCTCGGCGTCGGGGAGCGCGAGGGCCTGCGCCTGCATTGGCAATCGCTTCTCGAACTCCGTCGCGACACCGAGGCGCCGCGAAGCGTGATCGTCTCCCCCTTCGTCGTCTCGATGAGCTGGGACTATTACGACGAAAATTTCCGCCGCTGGGAGACGCTCGAGGCCCCGAAGCGCGAGGCCGACGGCACCTATCCGCTGCCGCGCCGCATCCGCCTGCGTTTCACCCACGGCAAGCTTTCCCTCGAACGCGTCCTCCGCGTGCCCGCCGCCAAGGAAGGGGCGACGCGACTCTGACCATGCCCGCCACGCCTTCCATTTCCCTTCGTGCATGCGCGTCGGCGCGCCGCGGTTCCGTCATCGTCGTCGTGCTCGTCACGCTCCTGCTCGCCTCGATGATGCTGATGAAGTTCATCGAGAACAGCGCGGTGGAGCTCACCCTTGCGACCCGCCAGGCCGACCGTGCGCGCCTGCGCGGCGACGCCTACGCCGCGCTCGAGACCGCGCTCGCGGTGATGGCGGAGATCAAGGCCATCGACGAAAACCTCTTTTCGCCCGAGCAAGGCTGGGGCGAGCCCTACGAATACGCGGGCGAATCGCCGCGCGAGGGACTCTCGGTCGAATTCGCGTTCACCGACGAAAGCGGCAAAATCTCGCTGCCCAACCTGTCCTTTCAGGACATGGTCGAGCTCGCCCAGGTGCTCGGCCTGAGCGAGACCGACGCCCGCCGTTTCGCCGACGGTCTCTACGCCTGGATCACCGCCGACCATACGCCGCAGGAGATGGACGCGGAGGCCTCCCGGTATGAGCGCGAGACGATCCCCCACCAGCCGCCGAAGCGCTCGCTCCGCTCGTGGGACGAGTTGCGCGCCGTCCGCGTCGCCCGCGATTACGTTTACGACCCGGAGACGGGCGCTCTCACCGGGTTCGGCCAGGCGCTGCGCGACAACCTATCCCTCTACTCCTTCGGATCCGCCAACATCAACGCCCCCGCCCCCATGCTCGGCGCGGCCCGCGGTTGGGACGAAAATCAAAACTCGGCCATCGCCGCCTACCGTTCGGGCAAGGGCGCCCGCCCGGCCGGCGCGCCCACCTGGTTCCGCTCCGTGGCGGATCTCACCTCCGTCGTCGGGGCCAACGCCGACGTCGAGGGGCTCGACGCCACCGCCAAGCTCGTGCGGGTCGACGTGACCGTGCGCGAGGGCGCCGCGTCGATGCGCTTGAGCGCGCTTGTCGGCTTGGAGGACTCCGTCCGGCTGCCCCCCCCCGTCTCGGCCGTCGGCGAGGAAAGCGGCGCGGGCGCGGGTGGCGGAGCGGGCGCAGGCGGCGGGAACGGCGACGGTCGTCGCAACGGCGGCCGGGGCAACGGGGGTGGCAACCGAAACGGCAACCGCGGCTCCGGCGGCGGCCAGGACGGCGCGGTCCGCCCCGGCATGACGCTTCAGCAGGCCCGCCCCGGCGCGCGCTCCGGTAATAATTCCGGAAACGGCACCCGGGGCGGCACGACGCGCGAAACCTCCGGCTCCGGCGCGACGTCGGAGGAAAAGTTGGACTACCCTTTCACCATTCTTGAAATAACCGAATCCGCCGGGCCCGCGCCCGTCCCCGTGGCCGACGAGGCCGACGAACAAGCTCCCCAATCCTGATGTCCGCCCTTTCCCGTTTCCTCCCAGCCGCCCCGCCGGCGCCCCCGCTCCTGCTGGCGCGCGGCGATGTCTTCTTTGTCCGCCGGGTGGAACTGGCCCCGGGCGAGCCCATCGGGCCGCAGGTCACGCTCGCGCTCGAGGGCATGGCGCCCTTTCCCCCCGAGCAGCTCTATTTCGGGCACCTGCCCGCCGCCGACGGCTCCGCCGCGCTCGTCTTCGCCGCCTTTCGCCGGCGCTTCCCGGCGGAGGAGACCGAGGCTTGGGACGGCGCCAAACTCGTGACCGCCGAGTTCGCCCCCTTGCTCGCCGCCCGCCCCGGAGCGGGCCAAAGCGCCTCCGACGGCGCGATCCTCCATGTCGGCGAAAGCCGCGTCACCGCCCTCGCCTGGCGCGCCGGGCTCGAGCTCCCCGTCGCGATCGTCACCCGCGAAGGCGGCGAAAGCGTGGCCGATCAGGTGCTCGCGGAGCTCTTCGAGCGCGCCTCCCTTCCCGACGACGCGGAGGTGCGTCGCGTCGAGGGACCCCTCGCCTTGGAAAGCGCCGCCGACGGCGCGCTGGGCGCGAGCGCGGGCGGCGCCGAACTAGGCCCCTGGCCCGCCGAGTGGACCGAGACCGCCGACATTCGCGATTCGGAATTCCTTTTGGAGCGCCGTCGTTCCGCCGTGCGCGACCAGTGGATCTGGCGCGGTCTGCTCGGCACCGTGGCGATCCTCGTGCTCGCGATCATGATCGACATCGGCGCGGGCGTGCTCGGCGCCGTCACCCGCCGCCGCGAGGCCAAGGTCCTTGCCCAGCGTGAAACCGTGCAGCAGACGGAAACCGCTCAGGCTCTCGCGAACCGCATCGGCGAGTTGAGCGAGAAGCGTCTCATGCCTTTTGAAATGATGGCGTTGATCAACCCCGCCCGCCCCGAGTCGGTCGTCTTCCAGCGCGCCATTTGCGACGTCAAGCGGGGCCTGCTCAAGCTCGAGGTCGAGGCCCAGGCGCAGAATGCGGAGGATGTCGGCAAATACACCACCGCGCTCAAGGGCCAGCCCGGCATCGCCGCGGCCGAGGCGCGTGACATCCGTTCGCGCGAAGCCGTCGTCAATTTCGTCCTCGACGTGGAGTTCAAGCCCGAGGCGCTGAAGAACGGAGGTGCGCTATGAATCCGGTCAAATCTTGGTTCCTCTCCCGCATCCTGCGCGAGAAGATGCTCGTGCTCGTGCTCGTCCTCACCGCCGCCGTGATCTGGCTCTCCTCGGCGACGGATCATCTCAAGACGAAGCTCAGCGCCTACCGCGCCGCCGTGTCGACCTTGTCCACTCAGCAGGTGTGGCTGGATGCGAAGCCCGAAATCGAAAAGGCCGCCGAAGAGGCGGTGAAGAACCTCGATCCCTCCAAGACCTATAACTCGACCTTCCTCGTGTCGAAGATCCTGGGCCTGGCGGGCGAGTCGGGGCTCACGGTGAACACCGATCCGCCCCGCACCCTGCGCTCGTCTCAATTTTCCGTTCACACCGTCCAGGTGATCACGCGCCGCGCCGAACTGCCCGCGCTCCTGCGCTTTTACCAGAAGCTCGCCTCCGAGGCGCCCTACCTCGGCCTCGAATATGTCCAGATAACCGGTGATCGCTCCAATCCCGGCATGATCAACGCGACACTCCAGGTCGCTTCCGTCGAGCTGGTCCGCGAGGGCGCCTCGAAGGCTCCGGCCAAGTAGCTCCGCCCGCGGCCTTGACCTCGCGGGCCGCGCGGGGCTTGGCTGGGCGTGCCGTCCATGAGCTTTTCCCCCGTAATCGCCGGCGTTCGCGCCGCCGCCATCCCGGTTGTCACCGGGATCGTCGTGGCCGCCGTATGCGCGCCGCGGGGGGCCTGAGAAAGCTCGAAACTTTCCGCCCCTCCGGCGCCGCCGGAAGGGGCTTTTTTTATGCCCCGGCCGGAAGCGCGGGAGCGCGGCGACCACCGCCACACCGTCCTCCTTTCATCCACGCTCCCCATGTCCGACTCCACCTTCGGCCCCGGTTCCTCCGTCTTCGGGTATGCGCGCCGCGCGCAGGCCCTTCGCCCCAGCGCGGTGCGCGAGATCCTCAAGGTCACCGCGCAGCCGGATGTCATCTCATTCGCCGGCGGCCTGCCCGCGCCCGAGCTTGTTCCGGTCGACGCCGTGCGCGCCGCCGCGGACGCGGTCCTCGCCTCGGACGGCCGCGCCGCGCTCCAATACGGCGTCACCGAAGGGCATCCGCCGCTGCGCGAATGGATCGCCGCGCATCTTGCCGCGACGGTCGGCCTGCCCGCGCGCGCCGAGGAGTTGCTGATCACGCACGGATCGCAGCAGGGGCTCGATCTGGTCGCCCGTGTGCTGCTCGACCCGGGCGACATCGTGCTGACGGAAAATCCCGCCTACCTCGGCGCCCTCCAGGTTTTTCAGGCCTACGAAGCCGAGCCCGTCGGCCTGGAATGCGACGAGGCCGGGCTCATCCCCGCCGCGCTGGAGGGGTGGCTCGCGCGCTCGCCGCGCCGCCCGAAACTCCTGTATTTGATTCCTAACTACCAAAACCCGATGGGCGTTCGCCTCGCGACCTCGCGCCGGGCCGAGATCGCCGCAATCGCCGCGCGGCACGGCGTGCCGATCCTGGAGGACGATCCCTACGGCCGCCTGCGCTACTCGGGCGACGAGGCGCCGGCCGTCGCCTCGTTCGCGGCCGGGCCGGCGTCCATCTATCTCGGCAGCACGAGCAAGGTGCTTGCTCCGGGGTTGCGCGTCGCCTGGCTGCACACGCGCGACGCCGAGCTGCGCGCGAAGCTCACGGTCGCCAAGCAGGCCAGCGATTTGCACACGTCCAGCTTCACGCAGCGCCTGGTGACGAATTACGTGACGCAGCCGGGCCTGTTCGACGCGCATGTGCGCCGCCTGTGCGAGGTCTACGGGCGGCGCCGCGATCTCATGCTTTCCGCCCTGGCTAGCGGGTTGCCCCCCGGCTGCTCCTGGACCAAGCCCGAGGGCGGCTTGTTCCTGTGGGTGACTTTGCCGGAAGGGTGGATCGCCACCGAACTTTTCGCCGAGGCGGCCGCGGCCAAGGTCGCCTTCGTGCCTGGCGACTCGTTCTGGGTCGGCGAGCCGCGGCGGAACACCTTGCGCCTGAATTTCAGCAACGCCTCCGAGTCGGCCATCGAGACCGGCGTGGCCCGGCTCGGCGCGATTTTTCACAAGCGCGCCGCGGCTTGATGCCGATTGTAGTAACGGCCGTGCCGGCCGTGTCCGTGCTTCCGAGTTCCCGTTGGAAACGCGCCCGACACGGGCGCGGCTACACGGAACGGCTCAGATAGCGGGCGGCGCGCCGTGGTGGGCGCGATAGCTGGCGTAGGCCGCCGCGTCCGCCAGCATGCCGTCGATCGCGGCGGCGAGCGGCTCGGGCCTCCAGACGCCGGAGAACACCGCCTTGTCGCCGATCTCGTTCGTGAGAACGAAGGCCGGACGCTGGTTCAGTTGGTGCGCGAAAAATTCCGCGGTGGAGGACTCGACGCGGGCGCGCACGGCCTTTGATCGCGCGGCGGCCTTCAGCTTGGCGGGGGAGATTTTCCTCTCGCTCGCGGCGACGGCGATGCTCACCGCGGCGTCGAGCTCGTGGATTCCCTTGCCCTCCTTCATCGCGGCCTGGGCGAGGGCGATGCGCACGCGGTCGTCGCCGGCGGGAAGGAAGTCGCGCGCCGCCTCGGCGACGAGGTTGGGCGTCACATAGGCCGCGCGGTCCGCCTGCACCCAGCCCGAGCTCAGCATGCGGGGCGAGCCGACGACGGTGCCGCTGCGGCGATAAAACCAGTCGCACTGCTCGGGCGAGGCGGGGAAATCCTCGGCGCGCATCAACGCCACGCGCCAGTCAAAGGCCACTCGCCCGGCGTGGCGCGCCTTCAGCTCGCTCCAAGCCGGCTCGGCCCAGAGGCACCACGAGGAGTAGATCTCGACGTAGTAGGTGATCGAGACGGCGGGCGCGGGGGGAAGCGGTGTAAACGACTTTGCTTTGGCCATGGGAGAGACCTTGTCGCGTCGCTTCCCCCGGTCAACGGAGCGCCTCGCGGATCAGGGCTTCTTCGCCAGCAGATCGCCGACTTTCTTCGCCAAGGCGTCGCCGCGCAACCCCTTCGCGGCGATCTTCCCGTCGCGATCAAGGAGGAAGGTGGCGGGGATGGAGCTGATGCCGTAGGCTTGGGCAAGTTTGTTTTGCCAGCCCTTCCCGTCGAAAATCTGGGGCCAGGGCATCTCCTTTGCTTTCGTGAAGGCGGCGAGTTTATCGCCATCTTGATCGAGGCTGATGCCGATGATCTCGAAGCCCTGCGCGTGATATTTCGAGTAGGCTTCCTTCACGTGGGGCAACTCGGCCACGCAGGGACCGCACCAGGTGGCCCAGAAGTCGACGAGAACGACTTTGCCGCGGTAGGCGGCGAGATCGACGACGGTGCCGTCGGTCGCGGTTTCCTTGAAGGGTGCGAACTCCTTGCCCACGGCGGTGGCGGCCTCGGCGGCGGCGGTCTTCTTGAGCATTTCGACCATCTGCGAGATGCGCGCGGCGGAGGGAGTCCCGCGGAAGTCGGCGGCGGCTTTTTCCAAAATCGTGATGCCTGCATCGTGCTTCTCGAAGACCTGCACGTAGAGCATCGCCTTCATGATGGGGATCGTCGAGGCGGCCTCGGATTTATCTCCGGCGTATTTGGCGGACAACTCGTCGAAGGCTTTCAGTTCGTCGGCGAGTTCCGTCTCGCTGGTTTGGCCTTGCGAGAGACGTGCCTTCACGCGGTCGACCACGGCTTCGAGATCCTTTTTGATCGCCTCGTCCGCAGGGGCGGGCGTGGCGGCGGCCGGGGGCGTGCTCTCGGCGCGGAGGGACGGGACAAAAAACGGCCCGGCAAGGGCGGCGAGGCAGGCAAGGATGCGGGTATTCATGGGGATGCGACGTTGAGGGCGAAAGGATGCGCACGCACGTCCAAAGCGGAGAGCTCCCCCCGCGGAACGGCCGCCCTGCGCGGGAAATCGGGGGAAAGCGGCCGCGGAGTTTCTCCGGAAATGGCCCCGGGGTGGGGCGCCGCCGCCGCTTTGGCGGTCTTCGATCGCATGCTGAATCCGATCCGTCACCTGGCCGCGATCGCCCTTGTCGTCGTGCCCCCCGGGCGGGCCGAGCCTCTTGTCGCCGGCCGAAGCTCCGAGCGTCTCTATGGCGAGTATTGCGCGGGCTGCCACGGCGCCGACATGCGGGGCGCGAAGGTCTCCAGCCTTGTCGACGAGCAGTGGCGTTTCGGCGGCTCCGACGACGCGATCCTGCGCTCCCTCCGGGACGGGGCGCCGAGCGCCGGGATGCCCGCTTTCGGCAACGCGATGACCGAGGCGGAGCTGCGCTCGTTGGTCGTCTACATCCGGGAAACGGCGCGGCGGACGAAGGAGCCGACGCCGAAGGATGCGGAGCCTCTTCCCGTGGAGCCGCGCCGCGGCGAGCTCCATGCGTGGCGCGCCGAGCTGGTCGTCGAGGCCTTCGACGTGCCGTGGGGAATGGATTTCCTGCCCGACGGCCGGCTGCTTGTCACCGACCGCGTCGGCACGCTCCACGTGGTCGATGTCGCAAACAAACGCGTGGAACCCGACCCCGTGCGCGGCACGCCCCCCGTGTGGGTGCGCGACGAGGGCGGCCTGATGGCCGTCGCGGTTCATCCCGATCACGCGCGCAACGGTTGGATCTATCTAAGCCTGAGCGACCCCGGACCGAACGACACCGGCAACACCAAGGTCGTGCGCGGCCGGATTCGCGACGGCGCGTGGACCGACGAGGAAACGATCTTCGCCGCGCCGCGCGAAAGATACACCGACAAGGGCATGAACTTCGGCAGCCGGCTGGTGTTCGACGGGCCCCACCTCTTTTTCACCGTCGGCGAGCGCGGCGAGGTCGGGCAGGCGCAGGATCTTTCCAAGCCCAACGGCAAGGTGCACCGCGTGTTTCACGACGGACGCGTGCCGCCGGACAATCCTTTCGTCGGCGCGCCGGGCGCCGTCCCTTCGATTTGGAGCCGCGGTCATCGCAACCCCCAGGGCCTCGCGATCGACCGTCCGGGAGGGGCGCTATGGGAAAGCGAGCACGGCCCCCGGGGCGGCGACGAGCTCAACCGCGTGGCGCGCGGGCGGAACTACGGCTGGCCGCTGGTCACCTTCGGCATGAACTACGACGGCACGCCGGTATCGGCGCTCACGCGGGCGCCGGGACTCGAGCCCCCGGCCTGGCATTGGACGCCCTCCATCGCCGTCGGCGCCCTGCACTTTTACGCCGGCGACGCGTTTCCTCGCTGGAAGAGAAACCTCTTCGTCGGCTCGCTCGCGCAGCAGAAGCTCTTCCGGATGACGGTGGCGGAGGACCGGGTGACGCACGTCGAGCTTGTATTCGAAAAACTCGGACGCATCCGCGACATAAAGACCGGCCCGGACGGGCTGCTTTACCTGGCGCTGGAGATCCCCGGCCCGCCGCCGGGGCGCGTCATCCGCCTCCGGCCGCCCTAGGCCGCGGGTGCGGCGCGAGGGCGGCGAGCGCCTTTCGCAGGCAGTCCAGGAGGACGGCGGGCGCGTGCTCGTTTTGCTCGGCGTGGTTTTCCACCGCGTTCGAGGCCCCCTTGATCGCGAGGAAGCGCAGCCCCGGCCGGTCCGGGATGAGACGGCAGAGAGCGTAGAATTGGCCGACCTCCATGTCGACAAGGTCGACGCGCGGGGACAGGCGCTCGAAGTCGCGCCGCAGCGCGGGCAGCCGGTGGCGGTAATCGCCGGGAAATCGCGCGGGCGAAAAACCGTAATAGAAATCCGACGACACGATCGAGGCCGTCGGGCCTTCGAGAGGCGCCGTCCAGTCGGGGCGCAATGGCTGCTCCGAGATCTCCCGGTCGAGGCCGGTGCCGGCAAGATGCGCCTCCGCGATCGGGTAGCCCGCGCCGAGGGGCAGGGGCCTCGCCGCCAGGCGGCCCGCCGTGCCCACGAGCACGATCCGGGCGACGCGTCCGGTGTCCAACAGCTCGTGGAGGATCGGCTCGACGCCGCCGGTCCCGATGGGCGCGAGGACGATGGAGAGGGCGGGGAGCGTCCACACGGTGAAGCCTCGGAAATCAGGCGCGGCGGCGTCTACCGGCAGCCCGGCGGCGCGGAGCGCGGCGACGAAGGCGCCCTTGTCTTCGCCGCAGCAAAGGATCACGTCGGCGCGAATCTGCCCGGCCAGGAGGCGGGCGTTGGGGCTGGGGAGCGGGGAGGGTTGCGTCATGCGGCGGCGGCTCGGCCGCGCCATTGCCTAGCAAACCAGGCGCCGAGTCCGAGGGTATTGTTCATCGGGCGGGAACGTGGCCGACGCGGTCATGACCCCCCGGGCGGGGGCGGCTCGGCGCGCGGCGGGGCTGGAAGTTCGATCCAGAAGCGGCTGCCGCTGTGGCCGTCGGATTCGACCCCCGCCTGGCCGTCCATCCGCTCCATGGCCTTGCGCACGATGGCGAGGCCGATCCCCGTGCCGCCGTAGCCGCTTTGGGGGTGGGCCTGTTCGAACATGCCCCAGATGCGTTTCTGGTGTTGGGGCCGGATGCCTATGCCGTTGTCCTCGACGAAGAGGCGCACCCGTGAATCCCGCGTCTCCGCCCAGATTTTCACGCGCGGGGCGACGGAGGGCCTCACGAACTTCAGGGCGTTGCTCACGAGGTTCGATACCACCTGCATGAGCAGCGGCTCGTGCCCGACCACATCGGGGAGCGGATGCTCGATCTCGATCGCCGCGTCGCCGGAGCGGAAATCGAGATGCTGCCGCATGCAGTCCGATACCAGCCGATCAAGCGAGACGCGCTGGGGGCGGATGGATTCGCGCGCGACCTTGCTGTAGGTGAGCACGTCCAGCGTGAGCCGGTCCATGCGCGAGCTCGCGGCCGAGATGCGCCGCAGGTAATCCACGCCCTCCGCGTCCAGGCGGTCGGCGTAATCCTCGAGCAGAGCCTGCGCGTAGCCCTGCATGGCCCGCAGGGGCGCGCGCAGGTCGTGGGAAATGCTGTAGGAGAACTCCTCCATCTGCTCCACCGCCTTGCGCAGGGAAGCGGTGCGTTCGTCGACCAGCCGTTCGAGCTCGCGCCGGCGCTCCGCGAGGGTCTCGCGCGCCTGCACGATGTCGGTGATGTCGGTGTTCGAGCCGATCCACATCGAGATTTCGCCGCCTCTCCCGCGGAGGGGCGTGGCGCGCGTGAGATGCCAGCGATACTCCCCGTCGTGGCGGCGGATGCGGTGTTCGATCTGGAAGGGCTCGCCGGTGGCGACGGAATGTTTCCAGCGCCGGAGGTTTTCGGCCCGGTCGTCGGGATGGATTATGTCCACCCAGCCCCAGTCGCGGATGCGGTCGATCGATTCCCCGGCGAATTCGACCCACTGCCGGCTCAGATAGTCCACGGAGCCGTCGGCCCGGGTGGTGAAGATCTTATGCGGCATCGATTCCGCCATGAACCGGAGGCGGCGCTCGCTCTCCTGGATCTCTCTTATGGCGCGGCCGCGCTCGATCGATTCCCAGCAGCGCGCGACGACCATCTCGACGAGGTCGATCTCTTCCGGGCTCCAGCGCCGCGGGCGGGTTTGGTGGACGGACATCGCCGCGGAGAACTTGCCCGCCTTGTGCAGGGGCACGGAAATGCAGGCGCGGATGTTGGTCGCGCGGTAGGCGGGGAGGTCGGCCGGGGTGATCCTGGGGTCGGCCTCGGTGTCGACCACGATGAATGGCGTGTTGGCCCGCATCAGCCGGGCGGATTCGGCGCCGAAGCTCTTCAATGGCCGGCGCCCGACGATGCTCGGCACGCCGCGAGAATGGTCGCCCGTGATCACCAGAATCTTTTCGTCCTCGACCTCGGCGTAGGCGCAGCGGTCCGCGCCGAGGTGTTCGCCCAGCATCCGCGCGGTGATGCGCAGGATCTCGTCCGGATCGGTGAGAGCCTGCGTGGCCGCGCCGAGTTCCAGGAGGAAGTGGAGCGCGTCCTCCTTGCGCTTGTCCTCGGTGATGTCCTGCACCGTGCCGATGAAGCGGCGCGCGCGGCCGCGGCCGCCGGGATCGAAGTAGGCTTTTCCCGTCGCGCGAATCCAGCGTTCCGCGCGGTCGTTCGGCCTCATCACCCGGCATTCGACATCGCAGTGGCCTGCGCCGCCGGGCTGCAGGGCGGAGTGCAGGGCGTGGAACACCCGCTCGCGGTCGTCGGGATGCAGCACGGAAGACAACAGCGAGAAGCCGGTCTTCACGTCGGGCGGGACGCCGAGGAGCCGCCGGCAGCGCGGGTCCCAGATCAGGCGTTGCGAACGGGGATCGTAATCCCAGGCGCCGAGCCTGCCGGCGTCGAGCGCGAGCCGGTGCCGTTCCTCGCCGACCTGCAGCTCCTCCTCGGCGCGCTTCCGTTCCGTGATGTCGAGCATGACCACGACGACGGTGCGCTCGTGGTCGATCCCCTGCGGCTCGAAATTGGCCGCGAAGCAGCGCGCGCCCTGTCGCGGGTCCCCGGCGGCGGGCAGGAAAAATTCGCCGCTCGCCGGCGTGCCTCCCAGCGCCTGGTCGAGCGGAAGATTGATCTCCTCCCAGGCGGAGCCGGCCACCTCGGCCGCGCCCCGTCCGACGATCTCGCTCTCGGTCCGGCCGAAGGCGCGGGCGAAGGCGTCGTTTGCGAACGCATACTCGCCGTCGCGCCGGATGATGGCGAGGCCGACGGCGGCGCCGCCGGCGACGGCCGCGAGCAGGCGCTCGCGTTGCCGCAGGGCGGCCTCGGAGTGGCGTTTCGCGGTTACGTCGTGGAAAACGAGGACGACGCCCGCGAGCGCCCCCCGTCCGGTGCGGATCGGGGCGGCGCTGTCCTCGATCGGCACCGACTTGCCGCTTCTCGAGACCAGGATCGTGTGGTTGGCCAGCCCGATGGCGGAGCCCCGCCGCAGGACTTCCTCGACCGGGCTGCCCACCGGCTGCCCGGTGTCCTCGTTGAGCAGGGGGACGATGTCGTGGAGCAATCGTCCGCGCGCCTCGGCCAGCGGCCAGCCGGTGAGCTGTTCCGCCACGGGGTTCAGGAACATCACGCGGCTCTCGGCGTCGGTGCAGATGACGGCGTCGCCGATGCTGGCGAGGGTGACGCGCAGCTGCTCTTTTTGCAGGAACATCTCCCGCTCGCGCTTCTGGGCTCGGTGGATGGAGCGCGCGAGCGCGAAGGCGATCACGCCCATCGCCAGGCTGAGCACGAGGCCGCCGGCTCCGACCATCGCGGTGAGCGAGCGGGTCGAGCGGGTGTCGAAGGCGGGGGTGTCGCGGTAGAGCACCGTCCAGTCCCGATCCGCGACCCGCAGCGAAATCGAATCGTGGAACTCCGGCGGGTCCCGCTCCTCCTCCGCCGGGCGAAAGATCGGGTTTTCGGAGATCGGATCCGCGCCGGCATGCACTTCGAAACAGATGCCGTTGACGGACGCCGCGTCGTGGAGGCCGCCGAAGAGGTCGTCGACGCGGAAGGGGCTGTAGACAAATCCAAGCAGCCGGGCGCGCCGCTCCTCGATGCTCCGCGGAACGGCGCCGCCGTGGTAGATCGGAACGTAGACGAGAAAGCCCGTCTGCTTATCGTCGTCGATCTCTTGGACGAGGATCACGGGCGCGGTCGTGGCGGGATCTCCCCGATCGCGCGCCCGTTCCATCGCGGCCCGTCGCAGCGGCTCGTTAAACATGTCATAGCCGAGGGCGTGCGTATTGCGGCGGTCCTGCGGCACGAGATGGATGATCGGGAAATACTCATCGCGCTCGCCGGAGGGGAAAAGCGCGGGGAACCCGGGAGCCAGTTTTCTCCGCTCTTCCAGAAACCCGGCGAGCGCCTCCCGCTCCACGCGGCGCGCGAAGCCCATGCCCTGCGCGCCGGGGTAGTTTTTCTGCAGATCGATGCGCAGCGCGAAGGCGCGAAACTCCTCCTCGGTGATGTTCTCGCTCGCGGCGAAAAGGCCGGCGGCGGCGCGGAGCATGCCCACGTGGAGTTCCAGCCGCGCCTCGATCGCCGCGTGAATGCGTTGGACCACGTTGTCGAAGCGCCCCCGGTCGCGTTCGTGTTCGCTTCTCCATGCGAACCAAGTGAGCGCGAGGCTCAGGGTGAGGCTCAAGCCGGCGATGACCAAGGGCCAGCACCAGATCCGAGGCGATGGCCTGGGCATGGGCGGCGCAGGCTTGGCGGGGGCGGTTACCATGGAGCTGTGATCACGGAATCCTATTCCTGACTCACAGCTTGGCCTGTGGCGTCCAACCGCGAACGGATTCACCCCCGGATTTTCCCGAGGAGCGGCCCCGGCGGTTTCCCTCCTTTTCGTTCGCCGGCGGCGGCGCGAGGGGGGGAGGGCGGAGCATCTGCGACGGCGACACGCGACGCGCGGGCGGGGCGGAGCGGCGCCCGAATCGTGTAAACCGAATGCGGGCGGGCCCAAACACGCCTTGCGGGAGAAGATGCGGTGGCTTGGCTAGGTCGAGAAATGGATAACACATCGCCTTCCTCGCCCGACTCCAACCTCGCCCAAGAGACGCCGCTTTCGGCCCTGGAATTGCGCGTGCTGGGTTGCCTGATCGAGAAGCAGTTCGCGACGCCGGACATCTACCCGCTTTCGCTCAACGCGCTGCTCAACGCCTGCAATCAGCGGAGCAACCGCTCGCCGGTCATGGCTGTCGAGGCTCCCGAGACCGAGGCCGCGATCGAACGCCTGCGCGAGCGACGGCTGGTCTCGCGTTTCGTCGGCGCGGATGCGCGGGTGCCGAAGTTTCGGCAGACCTTCGAGCTGGTTTACCCGGCGAGCCCGGAGGAATGCGCGTTGCTGGCGGAACTGATGCTACGGGGGCCGCAGACGGCTGCCGCCTTGCGCGCCAACGCCGAGCGGTTGCGGCCTTTGCCCGACCTCGCGGGAGTCGAGACGATGCTCGTCGACCTCGCGGCCCGGAAGCCTGCGCCGCTCGTGGCCAGGCTCCCGCGCGTGCCGGGGCAAAAGGAGGCGCGCTGGGCGCAGCTGCTCGGCGTGGAGGCGGCGCCCGTGGAGACGGGCGAGCCGGCGGAGCCGCTCAAGGTCAGCCTGACCCTGCCGCCGGAGGCGGAGCGACGCATCGCGGCCCTGGAGACGGAGGTCGCCCGCTTGGCGGCGGAGCTGACTCGTCTGCGCGCGGCGCTGGGCGAGTGAGGCGGCGGCGGACGTGCGAACGCGAAGGCGCGAGCGCCGCGGCAGCGGCGGGGGCGCGTCGGCCGTCTGCGCCCCGCCCGGCGGAGGCTCCGATTCTGTGGCGGCTGTCGTAGCCGCGCCCGTCCTCGCGCGCGAGAGGCGCGCGGACGGGGACTGCGCGCTACAACTTTTGGATGCCACTGAGGAAAACCCCGACTTACCAAAAACGGCTCTAGGGCGAATACCTCTGGCGGAGTTCCTTGCGTGTGTCCGTGGTGATTACCCAGCTTTGCCGGATGAGCGGAGATACCCCGGCTTTCATGCCGCTTTTCCTTCGGAAATGAGAGCCGTTCGCGCGCGCCTCCCGAGGTTCTTCCCCCGTTTTTCGCAGCGTTCGAGGCCGCTGCATTTCGCGTTCGCCAGCGCCGGGCGCTCCGCCTCCGTGCTGCAGGAGCCGCGCATGCATTGGGCGCCGCTCGACCAATCGCGCAAACGGGAGGACTGACGCATGCCGGTCCCACTCCGCATCCTCCTGGTCGAGGACAACCCGGCCGACGCCGATCTGCTCTTGCGGCAGCTGCGCCATGCCGACTTCGCGCCCGACTGCCAGCGCGTGGACAACGAGCTCGATTACCTCCGGCATCTGGCCGCCGGCTTCGACGTGATTTTGTCGGACTACCAATTGCCCCGGTTCTCCGGCCTGCGAGCGCTCGAGCTGTTGAACCATAGCGGCCTGGACATTCCCTTTCTCCTCGTGTCGGGCATGATCGGCGAGGAGCTGGCGGTGGCCGCTATGAAGCGGGGCGCGAGCGACTACGTGATGAAGGACCGCCTCGCCCGGCTCGGTTCCGCGGTGGAGCACGCGATCGAGCAGGGCCGGCTGCGGCGCGAGCGCCGCGAGTCCGAGGACGCGCTGCGCCTCTTCCGCGCCCTCGTGGACCAATCGGATGACGCGTTCGAGGTGATAAATCCCGAGACCGGCCGTTTCGTCGACGTCAACGCCCGCGCCTGCGCCGAGCTCGGTCTCACCCGCGAGGAGTATCTTTCGCGCCACGTCTGGGAGGTCGACGCGCTGATGGACGAGGAGCGCTGGCGGCGCCACGCGGAGACGCTTCGGGCGCGGGGAACCCTGCGCGGCGAGGGCCTCCATCTCCGCAAGGACGGCACGCGTTTCCCGATCGAGTTCCGGGCGAAGTGGGTGCGGCTCGACCGCGACTACATCGTCACCGCGGTGCGCGACATCTCGGGGCGGCAGGATGCGGAGAGAAGCCTGCGCGCGAGCGAGGAGCGCTTCCGCCAGCTCGCGGAAAACATCCAGGAGGTGTTCTGGATGACGGACCCGCAGCGGCGCACGATGCTCTACATCAGCCCGGCCTACGAGACGATCTGGGGCCGGACCTGCGCTAGTCTCTACGAGAGTCCGGACAACTGGCTCGACGCGATCCATCCCGAGGACCGGGACCGCGTGGTCGCGGCGCAGGGCCGCCAGGCCTCCGGTGGTTATCACGAGACCTTCCGCATCTTGCGTCCCGACGGCACGGTCCGTTGGGTGCGCGACCGCGCGTTCCCGATCGAGGACGAGGCCGGCCGGGTTTTCCGCATCGTAGGCACGGCGGAGGATATCACCGAATGGCGTCAGTTGGAGGAGCAGTTCCGGCAGGCCCAGAAACTGGAGGCGATCGGCGCGTTGGCCGGAGGCATCGCGCACGATTTCAACAACGTCCTGGGCGCCATCATCGGCTACGTGGAGCTCACCAAGCTCAGCCTTCTCGCGCGCGACCCGGCGCACCGCTACCTCGAACTCGTGCTCCAGGCCTCGCATCGCGCCGCGGATCTGGTGCGGCAGATCCTCGCCTTCAGCCGCCGCGAGGACCAGCGGCGCCTCGTGTTGCGCCTGCAGGACGTGATCCAGGAGCCGGCGAAGCTCCTGCGCGCGACCGTGCCGGCGATGATCGAATTCGACGTGTCGCTTCCGCGAGACCTGCCGCCCGTGTCGGCCGATGCCACGCAGGTCCACCAGGTGGTGATGAACCTTTGCACGAACGCGGCGCACGCCATGCGCGGCGGCGCCGGCCGTCTCGGCATCCGCCTGGACAAGGCGTGCGCGGGCGACGCGCAACTCGCCGCGGTCGCGGGGTTGAAACCCGGCGACTACGTGCGGCTCACGGTGAGCGACACGGGTTGCGGCATGGACCGGGAAACGCTCGAGCGGATATTCGAACCGTTTTTCACCACCAAGGGGCCGGGCGAAGGCACCGGTCTTGGCTTGTCCGTCGTGCATGGCATCATGCAAAGCCACGGCGGAGCGGTGACGGTGCGGAGCCGCCCGGGCGAGGGAACAACCTTCCAGCTCTATTTCCCGGTCGTGTCGCAAACAACCGGGGCGTCCGAGCCGGCCCCCGCGTCTTCGGTGCCGCCCGGGAAAGGCCGGCGTGTGCTGTTCGTCGACGACGAGTCCGCCCTGGCTGAGCTCGGGAAAGCGGTCCTCGAGGCGCTCGGCTACCGCGCGACCGCCTGCGACGGCGCGCGGGAGGGGCTGGCGCGCCTGCGCGCGGATCCGGCGGCCTTCGACCTCGTGATCACCGATCTGAGCATGCCGGGCATGACGGGCCTGGACCTCGCGCGGGAGATCGCGGGCATCCGTCCGGAGTTGCCGATCATCCTGACGAGCGGAAACGGGACCCCGCTTCCCGCCGAGATCCCGGGCTCGGCGAGGGTTCGCGAGCTTTTGCCCAAGCCTTTCACGGCCCGCTCGCTGGGCCTGGCCGCGCACCGAGCGTTGGCGGGGAGACCCTGATCTTGGAACCGGCGATAGCCGCGACTCATCTCGTGCGACCTGCCGAACATCTGCTGATCGCGCCGGCCGCTTGACGCGCCTGCCAGGTGCGCCGTCGGGCCGCCGCGATCACCATCCGCCTCGGCATCTTGCCCCAATTTTCCCGGGGCTATCGCCGGATGCAGGCTGATCGGCTGCGGCACGAAAAAGCCGGCGGCGCCGAGGAGGCGCGGCCGGCTTGAGGGGGAGGGGGGATGTTCTCGCGCGGAGGCGAAAGAGGTGCGAAGGCGAGGGACGTTCGTCGATCAGCGGACGACGCGGGCGCCGCCGCCGCCGATGGTCTTCTCGACCTCCTTGCGGGTGGCCATGGA
>CAMLNJ010000004.1 GCA_946481225.1 uncultured Verrucomicrobiota bacterium
TCGAGGGCAGGGAGGAAGTCGCGGTTTTTCATCGTGCGGAGGCGCCGGCGGAGGAGGCGCGGGGGCCGAGGAGTTTTTTGAGGCGGCTTTTGGCGCGGAAGACGCGCCAGGAGACGGTGGATTCGGCGCAGTCGAGGACGCGGGCGGCCTCGGCGTGCGAGAGGTTTTCGTAGTAGACGAGGGCGACGGCCTCGCGCTGTTCGGGAGAGAGGAGGGCGAGCGCGTCGCGGACCGCGGCGTGGGCGGAGTCGGTGGCGGCGTGGTCGCGATAAGCGGACGTGGGATCGGGGAAGAGGAGGGCGAGCTGGTTTTCGCGAGCCTCGCGGCGGGATCGGCTGCGGTGGAGGTCGCGGGCGAGGTTGGTGGCGATGGCGTAGAGCCAGTTTTTAAAGGAGGCGTCGCGGCGGAAGGCGGAGAGGGCGCGCGCGGCGTGGACGAAGGTGTCCTGGGCGATGTCGTCGGCCGAACCGGGGCAGAGGGCGAGGCGGTAGGCGAAGGCGTGGATGGCGGGGTAGTGGCGGTGGAAAAGCGCGGCGAAGGCGGCGGAGTTGCCGGCGCCGGCGAGGGGGAGGAGGCTGAGGTCGTCGAGGGCGTCGTAGGAAGCGGTGTCCGCCGGAGACGAGGTGGGGAAGGGCTCGGGGGCGGACATGGCGGTGGTTTCGGAGGTGACGACGCCGTCGCGATAGTGATCCTTGGAGAAAAACGCGGGAAATTTGAGCCGCGGATAAGCACAATCGGCAGGGCGTGTTGAATCGACGGCGAACGAAATGGTCGGGAAAAAGAAAATTATACCTTAATAGGCCAAAGGATT
The DNA here is from genome assembly GCA_946481225.1 of uncultured Verrucomicrobiota bacterium. The sequence goes on from CAMLNJ010000004.1 coordinate 812, forward strand.
ACGCTGGGGCGGGCGTCTTAGATGAGTTTCCTGCTCACCGTATCCCCTCCTCGCCCTCATGTGCTCCCCTGGCCCCCGGTTTCTTTTCCGAGTTGATTCTGCCGCCCGTGAAATCCGCGGGTGGTCACGGATGACGTTGGTGGCTTTGGCTTGGGTGGTCTTGATCGTTTCTTCGGCCCCGGCCGGGATACGGATTGCGGCGGGTTACGAGCACGGCTTGCTGATTCGCGAGGATGGCGCGGTCTGGGCGTTCGGAGCGAATTTCAGCGGCCAGCTTGGCAACCCCGATGTAGTGCATTTTAGCGCGTTGCCCGTGCCGGTGCTGATCGATGCGGCGGCGGCGGTGGCGGCGGGTTATAACCGAAGTTTTTTCCTGAAAGCGGATGGCACGGTCTGGCAGGCGGGGGAGAACGAATTCGAGCCCGTGCCCGTCATGAGCGGCGTCAAGGCGATCTCCGCCGGAGATCAACACGCGCTTTTCCTCAAGACCGATGGCACGGTTTGGGCCTCCGGCATCAACAATAACGGACAATTGGGCGACGGGACGACGATCCCGCGTTGGGAGCCCGTGATGGTGATGTCGGGGGTGGCCGACATCTCGGCCGGTTACAGTCACAGTCTGTTCTTGAAAACCGATGGCACGGTCTGGGCATGCGGTGCGAACGCCAGCGGGCAGTTGGGGGACGGCACGAACCAAACGAGGCTCCTGCCGGTGCAGGTCTGGAGCGAGGCTTCAGCAGTCTCCGCCGGAGGCAATTTCAGTCTGTTTCTAAAGACGGACGGTAGCGCCTGGGCGGCGGGCAGCGATAATTTTCAACCCATCGGAGTTGGCGCCGCTTCCATGCGACTGCTGCCTGTGCAGGTTTTGACCGGGGTCGCGTCGATTGCCGCCGGCGCCAGGCATGGGTTCTTCGTCAAAAGCGACGGCTCGCTTTGGGGAAGCGGCGACAATGATTCAGGTCAGCTGGGCTTGGGTGATCGGACGGATCGCCTCAACCCGGTGCGAATCAGGACCGGCGTCGCGGCCGCCGCCGGCGGCGACAAATTCAGTTTGTTTCTGGGAACGGACGGCTCGGTTTGGAGCTGCGGTTTTAATCAGAAGGGACAGTTGGGCGAAGGCACTTCCGACGATTCCACGCTTCCGGTCGTCATCAGCGCGCGGGTGCTTGAGCAGACCACGGGGTCGGTGACGGGCGTCGGCGGCTCGGCTGAATTGACGGTCAACGCCCAAGGCGGCACCGCGCTCGTTTACCAGTGGTATCGCGGGGAATCGGGTGACATCTCCCATCCGGTTCCGGGCGCGACCTCGCCGGTTTATACGACCCCCGCGCTCGCCGCGGCGGCCCGGTATTGGGTGCGCGTGGCCAACACCTGGTCCGCTCAAGATGGAGCCACGATCGAGGTAGGCATCACCCTCGCGCCCACGCTTCTGAATCAATCTGTCGGAGCGCGCGTGGCTCGCGGCCAAGACGCATCGCTCGCCGTCGCCGCGAGCGGGAACGGTCTGGCATACCAATGGTATGCGGGCGTCCGGGGAGACCTCTCCCAACCGGTGGCGGGCGCGAACGGGCCGCAGCTTACGCTTACGGCGCCGAGCGCCTCCGGGTCGTATTGGGCGCGGGTGAGCAATTCGCACGGTCACGTGGATAGCGTGACCATGCCCGTGTTGGTTGGTGAAAACGCGGTGGCGTCCGGATATGGACACACGGTTTTTATCAAGGCGGACGGGAGCGCGTGGACGACGGGAGCGAATACCTATGGTCAGCTCGGCGACGGCTCCACCGATGATCACGCGACACCCGTCGAGGTGCTTTCCGATGTGTTCATGGCGGCGACCGGCGACGGGTTTACGTTGTTTCTGAAAACGAACGGGACCGCGTGGGCCGTCGGGCTCAATGATCGCGGGCAATTCGGCGACGGCTCGCGGACGAATCGTCTCCAACCGGTCGAGGTTACGCGCGGGGTGCGGGCCGTGGCCGCCGGCCGGTCGCACACGCTTTTTCTCAAGATGGACAATTCGGTCTGGGCGGCGGGACGCAACGAAGGCCGGCTGGGCGACGGTGGCCGTCTGGAGCGTGCGACGGCGGTGCGTGTGCTCGGCGAGGTGGGCGCCGTGGCGGCGGGTGGTTCCCACAGTTTTTTCCTCAAGCTCGACGGCACGATGTGGGCCTCGGGCGAAAACAATTACGGTCAACTCGGTGACGGCCAGCGCGTGGCGCGCTTGAGCCCGGTGCCGATCCTCGCCGATGTGCGCTCGGTGGCGACGGCCGAAAACCACAGTCTCTTCGTGAAAAACGACGGCACGGCATGGGCTTGTGGAAACAACTCGAACGGCCAGTTGGGCATCCCCTATCAATACGGCGACAGGGACGTGCCGGTGCAGGTGATGAGCGATGTGAATGCGGTCGCGGCGGGCGGCGCGCCCCACAGTCTTTTCCTTAAAACCGACGGCACGGTTTGGGCGTGCGGGAACGATACCGGTGGGGCGCTCGGGGTGGGTTCATATGCCGACAAGAGCCTGCCGGTCGCGGTTCGGGGATCGGTCCGCGCCATGGCCGCCGGTTCGAGCTGTAGTTTTTTCCTCGACCAAGACGGATCGATTTGGGCCACCGGAGCGTCCGTCTACGGCCAGCTCGGTGACGGATGGTTCGAGGGTTATGCTTCCCGCCGCGTGCCCGCCTGCGTCCTTCCGGTCGTGCAGGCTCAGGATGTCGCGCTGTCCGTCGGTCACGGTGGCGTGGCGCGTCCGAATCTGGTGATCGCCGGGGTGAATCTCGCCTATCAGTGGTTTGAGGGGAAACACGGGGATGTCTCCCGCCCGGTGGCGGGCGCGAACGGGCGGTTTTTCACCAGTCCCGTCCTGACCGGATCCACGAGCTATTGGGTGCGCATCGACAACGGCTGGCACACCGTGGACAGCGCAACCATCGATGTTTCGCATCATCCCCGCCCTTCGATCGTCGAGCAAACCGTGCGCGCCCGGATCGGTTTTGGCCAAAGCGCCACGTTGACGGTCGTCGCGACGTCTCCGGCGGGCGACGCTCCGACTTATCAATGGTTCACGGGCGAAAGCGGGGACGTGTCCCAACCCTTGGCCGGGGCCACGGCCGCGCAGCTCGTCACCGCGCCGCTGCACGCCTCGACGCGCGTCTGGGCCCGGGTCAGCAACAGCCAGGGGCACGTCGATGGCGAAACCATCCCGGTGTTCGTCGGCGAAACATCCCTCGCGGCGGGCGGTTCCCACACTCTATTGCTGAAAAGCGACGGCACGGTTTGGGCAACCGGGAGCAACTCCAGCGGTCGCCTGGGCGATGGCACGATCTCGGATCGCTCCAGCCCCGTGTTCATCCTGGGCGACGTGCAAGCCATCGCGGCGGGCTCGACGCACAGTCTCTTCCTGAAGAACGATGGCACCGCCTGGGCGGTCGGCTCCGCCACCGTCGGCCGGCTGGGTGACGGCGGCGGCTCCTCATACCAGCTCGTCCCGGTCCAGGTTTTGAGCGACGTTCGATCCATCGCCGCCGGCGACACCCACAGCCTTTTTCTCACCAACGACGGCACCGCCTGGGGAGCCGGCGACCTGCGCGACGGCCAGCTCGGGCTCGATTCATCTGCGGAGCCGGAGACGTTCGCCTTGCTCACGCCGACCCCCATCCTGCGCGGGGTCCGCGCCATCGCGGCAGGCACATCGCACAGTCTTTTTTTGCGCACCGACGGAACGGTCTGGGCCTGCGGCGGAAATTACTACGGCCAAGTCGGCGGGGTTGGTCCGCAACGCACGATGCCGGCGCCCGTTCTGGGCGGTGTTCGCGCCATCGCGGCGGGGAGCACCCACAGCTTGTTTCTCAAGGAAGACGGGACCGTCTTCGCCTGCGGACGAAACGAGTCGGGCCAGTTGGGTAACGGCACCAACATCGACCAGCCGGTGCCCGCGCGGGTGCCCGCGTTGACCGGAATCGGCGCCATCGCGGCCGGTTATGATCACAGTCTCTTTCTCCGGGCCGACGGCACCCTCCTGGCCAGCGGCGCCAACGCCAAAGGCCAGCTCGGCGATGGCACCACCTCGGGGCGAAACCTCCCCCTGCCGGTGCCGGGGTTGGGCGAGGTTCGTGCGATCACGGCGGGCTACCGATTCAGCCTGGCGTGTCGGAGCGACGGCAGCGTCTGGAGCTTTGGCGCCAACACCTACGGCCAGCTCGGGGACGGGTCGACCGGCGACCGGCGCGTGCCGACGCAAATTTCCGTTTCCATCGCGAGCCAGCCCACCCTAGTCACGGGTGCGCACGAGGAAGACATTCTCTTGTCGGTCGAAACCGTCGGCCCGGGCAGGACCTTCCAATGGTATGCCGGCCAAAGCGGGGACGTGTCCGCGCCGATCAGCGGCGCCACCCAGCGCTTCCTCCTCGTGCCAGCCCCCGCGGACGACGCGCCCTTCTGGCTGCGCGTGAGCAACGGCTGGAGCAGTGCCGACAGCGCCACCATCACGGCCGATTCCACATCCCGGCCGAGCATCGTCACGCAGACCGTCGGCGATGTCGCTACGGTGTCCGGCGCGGCCACGTTGCGCGTTCAAGCCGTCGGCCCCGGCCTCTCCTACCAGTGGTATCTCGGCCAGCCGGGCGACACCCTCGAGCCGGTGGCGGGCGCCGACGCCCCCGAGTTGGTTGTTACGGCCCCCGCCGCCTCGCGCACCTACTGGGTGCGCGTCTCGAATGTCCACGGGCACACCGACAGCCTGCCCGTGCGGGTCTGCGTCGGCGAGGTCGTGCTGGCGGCTGGCGGAGACCGGAGCTTCGTTTTGCTTCCCGACGGCGCGGCTTGGGCATGGGGCGACAACACCTACGGTCAGTTAGGCGACGGTTCGACGACCTCGCGCGTCTTCCCCGTGCCGGTGTTGTCCGATGTCGTGGCGATCGCGGCGGGTCCGCACCACACCCTGTTCTTGAAAAACGACGGAACCGCTTGGGCCTGCGGGCGCAATACAGACGGTCGGCTCGGTGACGGCACCACGACGGCGCGCCCACTCCCGGTGCAAGTGTTGTCCGATGTTCGTGCTCTTGCGGCCGGCGCCACCCACAGTCTTTTTCTCAAACACAATGGCACGGTCTGGGCCTGCGGAAGCAACTCCTCCGGCCAACTGGGCGACGGCACCAACACGGGCCGGCTCATTCCGGTGCAGGCCGCCGGCGACGGCGTCGCCATCGCCGCCGGAGGCTCGCACAGTTTGGTGTTGAAAAACGACGGCACGGCCTGGAGCACCGGCGCCAACTCGTCTGGTCAGCTCGGTGTCGGCACCACTTCCGCGTCCGCTGCGTTCGTCCCAGTGATGTCGCGGGTCGTGGCGTTGGTCGCGGGCGAATATCACAGCCTCTTGCTTCGGTCGGGTGGTGAGGCCTGGGGCTTCGGTCGCAATTCCGCCGGCGAGCTCGGCGATGGCTCGCGCACATCGCGTTCAAGCCCCGCCTTCGTGGTAGGCGGGGTGCGGGCCCTCGCCGCCGGCGCGAGTCACAGCGCGTTTCTCCAGATCGATGACACCCTGCGAATGTCCGGTGCCAATGCCTCAGGCCAGCTCGGTGATGGCACGAACGTCATCCGGGACACGCCGTCACCGGTGATGGACGGGGTCGCCACCATCGCGCTCGGCACCAACCATTCCTTGGCGCGAAAGGGCGATGGGGCCATCTATGCTTTCGGGGCCAACGCGCTTCGCCAGCTCGGCGCTGGCGCATCCGCGGCTTCTCTCTCTTTGCCGACGCGCATCGACGCGCATATCGTCGAGCAAAGCGCCTCGGCCCTGGCGCTGACCGGCGTCGGCGTGCACCTCGGAGTGGTCGCCGGCCCGGCTCTGGTCAACTACCAGTGGTTCGAAGGCGTCTCGGGCGACACGACCCGGCCGGTCGTCGGCGCCACCCAAGCTCGTTTCACCACGCCGGTGTTGACCGCGGCGACGGCCTATTGGGTGCGAGTAGACAGTGGTTGGTCCGTGCGTAACAGCGCCACAATCCCCGTGGAGTTCTCCGGCCGGCCCAATTTGATCGCACAGTCTCCGGGCGCCCGCGTGATCACAGGCCAGAGCGTGACGCTCACCGTGCAGGCCCTCGGCGAGGACCTTTCGTTCGCGTGGTATGAGGGCGAGGCCGGAGACCTCTCGCGGCCGGTGCCGGGCGCGTCTGCCTCCTCTTTCGCTCCGCCGTCGACCGCGTCCGACACCGCTTACTGGGTGCGAATTTCGAATGCCCACGGCCATGCCGACAGCCGCACCATTCCGCTCGAGGTGAACCATCCTGTCGTCGCCTCGGCCGGCGCCAGCCACAGCCTTTTTCTCAAGGCCGACGGCACCGTCTGGGCGACCGGGAGCAATATCTACGGACAACAGACCGGCATTCCGCCGATTACCCGCGCCACGCCGGCTCAGATAATGAGCGAGGTTTATGCGATCTCAGCGGGTGACAATTACAGTCTGTTCCTCCGCACCGACGGCACCGTCTGGGCCTGCGGCTACAATGCCGACGGCCAGCTCGGAGACGGCACCACCACCCACCGCGCCGTGCCGGTGCAGGTGTTGTCCAACGCCCGCGCCATCGCCGCCGGGCCCAGCCATAGTTTGTTTCTTAAAAACGACGGCACCGCCTGGGCTTCGGGTTCCAATGCGAACGGCGAACTTGGCGACGGCACCACCACGCGTCGCCTCACGCCGGTTTTTGCGCTGGATCGGGTCGTTGCGATCGCCACCGGCGGCGTGCGCGCCTTTTCGGTGCCGGGCGTGCCGTTGAACGGCGGCGGCCACAGCCTGTTCCTCCGTGATGACGCCCAAGCCTGGGCCTGCGGCGCCAATACCTTCGGCCAGCTGGGCGACGGCACCACGACGGCGCGGGTTTTGCCCGTGCCGGTTCTTGCCGGCGTCAAGGCCATCGCCGCCGCCTACAGCCCCGACCTCAGTTTGTCGGCGGCATCGGCGCACAGTCTCTTCCTTAAGACCGACGGGACAGCTTGGGGCTCCGGCAAAAACCTGAATGGTCAACTCGGGCTGTCGGGAGGCGGGAGCCAGCTTTCCCCGATCCTGATTCTGGACGAGGTCGAGGCCATCCACGCCGGCTCGCACCACAGCTTTTTCGTCCGGACGGGCGGCGATGCCTGGGCCTGTGGACGAGACCAGAGCGGTCAGCTTGGCCTGGGTGCCACGAGCGGCCGCCGCGAACTTGGTCTCGTGAGAACCAACGTCGCCTCGCTGGCCACGGGGGTCGGCCACACATTTTTCGTTTCGCCCGAGGCCTCGTTGTTCGCCGTGGGCTCGAATAGCTCGGGGCTGCTGGGCGACGGCACCGTGATCAACCGCCTGGCGCCGACGCCGTTGAATCCGGTGATCGTCACGCCGCCCGCCCGCCAGGCCGGGTCGGTGTTCTCCGAGCTCGTCGCCTCGCCCGCCGAGACGCTTTCCTACCAATGGTATCTCGGGGCTTCGGGCGATGTTTCCCGGCCGCTCGCCGACATCGCCGGTCCGCGCGCCTGGTTACGGGCCGATTTTGGGCCGACTTCGTATTGGGTGCGGGTGTCCAACTGGCTCGGGCACGTCGACAGCGCCACGGTCGTGGCCCTGCCCGCTTATGATCTCTGGGCTCATCGATTCACACTCGCCGGTGCGGATCCCTCGCCCGAAGCGGACGCGGACAGAGACGGTTTGCCTAACTTGCTCGAATACGCACTTGGCAGCGATCCCTTGGTCGCGCAAGGCACCGGTTCGCCCGTGTCCGAGGTGGGATTGATCGAAGGGGAAGCCCGGCTGGGCCTCACCTTTACGCGTATCGCCGACCCGAGCTTGATCTACGAGGTAAGGGCGTCCGGCGACCTCGCTGCATGGCAAACGATCTGGGGTAGCATGGGCGACGACAACGCGGCCGGTCCCGTGACTGTGCATGATTCCGTCGCTCTCGCCGCGGCGCCGCGGCGATTCCTGCTCCTTCGGGTCACGCGTTGAACGATGCGCCCGTGTCCCCGGGCCAACAAGGGGCCGAGTGGTTTGGCAAGACGCGCCCGACCGGATTCGTAGCCCAGCATCTACGGGCGCCGGTGGGCGGGTGCGGTTCCGCTGCTATGGTCCCAAAAGGGTCAGGCCTCGCGGCGTCGGCGCAGGGCGAAAGCGGCGAGCGCGGCGACACCGACGAAGGCGCCGGAGGAGGCGGGCCCGGGGATGGGAGTCGCGCTGAGGGTGCCGACGATGATTGAGCCGGCGTCGTAGGCGGCGGCGCTGTCGATCAGGACGATGCCGGGTTCGGAGGCTTCAAAGTGCGCCCAGCCGAGGACGCTGCGGTTGGGTTTGGAGTTTTCTTTGGAAATGGGCGGGGTGAAGCCCAGGCCGGTCGTGAAACCGAGGTGGAATTCGCCGTAGGGCCGGGCGACGGATTGGTTGCCGACGCCGCTGAACGAAGGATAGTCGCCGCCGGCTATGCCGGCCCAATCGAAAGATTGGCCGGCCGACACGAAATACCAGTCCGAGCCTTCATCCAAAACGCTGGTATGGTAGATAAGGCTTTCGGTCTTTTCGTCGTAGCTGAGAATTATGGCGGCGGCTCAGCGGCGGCGTCGCGCGGCGCCGAGGGCGAGCGCGCCGAGGCCGGCGAGGGCGGCGGCGGAGGCGGGTTCGGGGACGGGAGTCGGGGGATTGTCGCCGACGGCGGTGATGATCGTCAGGTGGTCGACATACATCGTGCCGCTGCCGCTTACGGAGCCTGCGGAGCCGTCGCCGATGAGGAGGAAGTTGGAGGCGCCGGTGAGCGCGGCGCCGCCGCCGAGGTAGGTGTTGTCGAAGAAGTAGGAGACCTGGCCGGCGAGGACGTAGGTCGTGAAGGTGTGGAACGCGGTCATGTCCGCCACCGGCTGAAAGTAGGTGGCGCCGCCGTAGTAGTAGTTGAAGCCGTCGTCCTGGAGGTAAAACGAGGAGCCGTATCCGCTGGAATCATACCAGTAGAGGGACCAGTCGGTGGCGCCGGGGGAGAGGGCGACGCGCATCTGGACCCAGTTGCCGGAGGCGGTGTCGGCGAGCGCGATGCCGGGCGAGTCGCCGTAGTTGTGGCCGATGCCGAACCAGATGCCTTCGCTGGGCGAGTAGCTGGTGTTCATCGCGAGGATGTTGCCGTCGCTGCTCCAGGTGGTGTGCCCGAAATAGGAGATGCCTTGGGTGTTGGGACCGACCGTGGTGAACCAGCCGGCGTAGGCGCCCTGCGAGGGGGTGAGGTCGCCATCGTATTGGTAGGTGGTCGGGGCGGCCGAGAGCGCGGCGGCGAAGGCCGGAAGCGTGGCGAGGGCGAGGAAGCGTGGGCGGCGAAGTGTAGGCATGGTGGAAGCGGGACGGACCCAAGGGGATGCATACGCGATGCCGCTTCGCAAGGCTTGGCCGGATCCACGCGGTCGGGAGGCGTGGCGGCGGGACCCTGCGTGAGCGGATCGCCAGGGGGGGCGCTCCGCCGGATACGCCCGACGAGGGGAGGGGCGTGGCCGATCAGTGCCGTGCGGAGGCGCCGGGTCGAGCGTGGCGACCGGCGCGGGGATTCGCTCGCGATTTTTGCATCGCCGGTTCCTGGCTCAACAGCTTGCGCGATACTCCGCCGGGATAATCGTGGAATCCGGGTGGGGCTGCGGTTTCCGGTTCACTCCTTGTCGCCGAGGGCGGCGCGGATGCCGCGGCAGGCGGTGCGGAGAACCTGGAGGCGCGCGTAGCGTTTGTCGTTCGCCGGGATCAGATGCCAGGGCGCGTGCGAGGTGTCGGTGAGCGCGAGCATGTCGCCGACCGCGATCTCGTAGGCCTCCCACTTGCGGCGATTGCGCCAGTCTTCCTCGTTGATCTTGTGCTGCTTGAATGCGGTGGTTTCGCGGGCGCGGAAGCGGGCGAGCTGCTCTTCGCGGCCGATGTGCAGCCAGAACTTGATCACGATCTGGCCGTGTTCGGTGAGCTCGCGTTCGAAGTCGTTGAGCTCATCGAAGGCGCGTTTCCACTCGTCGGGGCGGCAGAAGCCTTCGAGGCGTTCGACGAGCACGCGGCCATACCAGCTGCGGTCGAAGATCGCGATGGCGCCGTCGCGCGGCACGTGGCGCCAGAAGCGCCAGAGGTAGTGATGCGCCTTTTCCTCGTCCGTGGGCTTGGCGACGGGGTAGACGCGGTAGTCGCGCATATCGATGGCGCTGGTGAGGCGGCGGATGGCGCCGCCCTTTCCGGCCGCGTCCCAACCCTCGAAGACGAAGGTCACGGCGCGGCCGGCTTCCTTGGCGGCGCGCGCGGCGGCGTGGAGGCGGCCGAGCCATTTGTCGCGCTTTTCCTCGTATTCCTCGGAGGAGAGCCGCTGGTCGAGGGGCAGGCCGGCGAGGCGTCGGCGGCCGAAGGCGCGCAAGGGCGCGGGCTTCGGCTCGGGTTTGGCGGGCGTGCGCGTCTTGGCGAGGCGGGCGCGCTTGCGGAGGTGTTCGGAGAAGCGTTCGAGGAGGAGTTCGCCGACGGCGAGGTTGCGGGCGCGCTCGTCGTCCGAATCGACGACCACCCAAGGCGCGTTCGGGCGATGGGTGGCCTTGAGGATGTGGACGGCGGTGCGTTCGAGGCGGTCGTAGATGCGGTGGTGGCGCCAGTCTTCCTCGGTGACGCGCCAGGCGGTGCGTTCGTCGGCTTCGAGGCGCTTGAAGCGGGCGCGTTGGGCGTCCTTGCCGAGGTTGAGCCAGACCTTGAGGATGAGCGTGTCGTTGTCGGCGAGGGTCTTTTCGAAATCCCGGATGCGCTCGAGTTCGTGGTCGAGGGCGGCGAGTTCCTTTTGGCCGCGGGCTTCGTCGTTGAGCGTCTCGGTATACCAGGAGCCGGCGAAGACGCCGATCTTGCCCGCGGGGGGAAGGCTGCGCCAGAAGCGCCAGAGGAAGGGGCGGCGGCGTTCCTCGTCGGTGGGTTTTTCGAAGGAGAAGGTCTCGACGCCGCGCGGGTCGAGCCAGCCACCGAGGGCGTTGAGGAGGTCGCCGCGGCCGGCGCCGGCGACGCCGGCCACGATGAGAAGGACGTTGAAGGGCTGTTGCTTAAGCTCGACCTGGAGCTGGACGAGGCGTTCGCGGAGCTGGCCGATACGGGCTTCGTAGGCTTTTTTCGAGATGCGCTCGGGTTCGACGGGGCGGCGGCGTTTCGCGGTGGGCATCTGGGGGAGGAAGTGGCTCGCGTCGCGCGGCGGGCGACGTGCGTATCGAAAGCGGGAATGGTGCCGGGCGGAAACGGAAAACGCGGCCGCGCGTGAAGTTTTGGCGGCGGCGCGGGCGCCTTGGCTCGTGCGTGGCCGGCCGGCCGGCGGGAAGCAGGCGAAGCGGGAAACCTACGGGGCCTCGACGGGCTTGTCCTCGATGGAGGCGATGATGTTGTCCGGGCCCATGAGGACGACGCGCGCGGCGTGTTTTTCCACCTGCTCGGGAGTGAGGCGGCAGTAGGAGAGGACGATGACAAGGTCGCCGGGGCGCACGAGGCGGGCGGCGGCGCCGTTGACCTGCACCTGGCCGGGCTCGCCGTAGATCACGTAGGTCGTGAAGCGCGCGCCGTTGTCTATATCGAGGACGTCGACTTGTTCGAACTCGAGGAAGCCGGCCGCCCGGCAGAAGGCCCGGTCGAGCGAGATCGATCCCTCGTAGTGGGGATCGGCCGCGGTGATCGTGGCGCGGTGCAGCTTGGTTTTGAGGAAGGTGCGGAACACGGGAAAAGGCGGAGTTTCAAGCCGGAGGGGCGGGCGGGCAAGCGCGCACCGGGGGAGGAATTTTGCGGGGCGTGGCGGATCGCTTGTCGCGGCTACACGGCTCAGCCGCCGCGGACCCAGCCCTCGACCCAGGCGCAGAGGGCGGGCACGCCGAGGGCGTGGGCGGTGGCGGCGCTTTCTCCCGGCCGGTAGATACGGAAGGTCCGGCCGGCGCCGGCCGCGCCCAGCTCGTCCATGTCGTTATGCACGACGGCGTCCGCGCCGCCGGCGGCGAAGAGTTTGCCGACGGCGGCGGCGCGCGCGGCGGGGTCGGCGCCGGCGGTGAGTTTGAAGCCGAGGACGCGCAGCGGCGTCGGGGACCAGCCCTTGAGTCTCGGGAGGAGCTTGGGCGTCGGCACGAGACGCAGCGTGAGGTCGTCGGCGTCGGAACTGAGCTTGCCGGTGTGCGCCTGCGCGGGGCGGTAGTCGGCGACGGCGGCGGCGTGGATGACGACGTCGAAGCCGCCTCGGCAGAGGGCGGACTCGAGGCGGGCGCCGAGCTGCTCGGTGGAGCCGAAGGCGCCGCAGGTGACGCCGTTGGCGGTGCTGTGGAGGGAGCCTTCGCCGTGGAGGAGGGTCACTTCGTGACCCGCGGTGGCGAGGAATTCGGCGATGGCGACGCCGGTCGCGCCGCTGCTGACGTTGGAGATGAAGCGGACGGCGTCGATCGGCTCTCGGGTGGCGCCGGCGGTGACTAGGACTTTCATTCGCGAACGGGGAGGGAAAAGGGGATGGGCGGCGGGCGCGGCGACGGGTTGCGCGCTCAGCCGTAACAATTCAGTCGAGCAGGTCGCGTCGAGACGATCTGGCGGCACCTTTCAGTGGCGCTCTCCCAGCGAAATACCCTCCGGGTATTCCTCGGTCGCTTGCCTCTGAAATGCACTCGCCATCTCATCTCGTTGCTCCGCTTTCGATTGAATTGTTACGGCTCAGGCGATTTTTGGGCCGAGCTGGGCGAGGACGTGGAGCACGAGATCGTCGGGCTCGAGGAGGCGGCCGGCGCCTTGTTCGCCGCAGGCCTGGTTGCCCTCGCCGGTGGGAAGGACGCGCACGCCCATCGCGGAGAGTTTTTGCAAATTCGCCTGCGTGGCGGGGTGGGAGAGCATGGCGTGGTTCATGGCGGGCGCGAGCCACCAAGGTTTCTTTTTCAGCTCCCAAGCGAGGAAGAGCGAGCCGAGGAGGTCGTCGGCGAGGCCGTTGGCGAGGCGGGCGATGGTGTTGGCGGTGGCGGGGCAGACGAGGGCGAGGTCTGCCCGGCGGGCGAGCTCGATGTGCTCCATCGCGCGGCCGGGTTCCCAGAGGTCGCAAAACGGAGGGCGGCCGGTGAGGCCCTCGAGCGTGGCGGGGCCGATGAATTTCAGCGCGGAAGGCGTGGCGACCGTTTGTATCTCCACGCCGGCCTGGGCGAGGCGCGAGATCGCGTGGCAGGCCTTGTAACAGGCGATCGAGCCGGTGAGCGCGAAGAGCAGGCGGGGCATGGCGAGGAGGCGGCGAGGAGGCGGCGCGGAAAGGGAGGGGGCGGGGAGGAACGCTTATTCGCCGAGGCCGTAGCTTTCCTTGGCGGCGGGGAAGCTGCGGTCGCAGACTGCGGCGTGGTAGGCGGCCAGGCCGGCGCGCGCGGCCTCGCCGGCGGCGGCGAATTGCCGCACGAAGCGGGGCTGATGGCCGGGGGTGAGGCCGAGGAGGTCGGCCATGACGAGAACCTGCCCGTCGCAGCCGGCGCCGGCGCCGATGCCGATGACGGGAATGTCCACCGCGGCGGCGATCTCGCGGGCGAGCGGATCGGGAATGCATTCGAGCACGATGCCGAAGGCTCCGGCCGCCTCGAGCGCGCGGGCCTGGCGGAGGAGATCGGCGGCGGCGGCGGGGGCCCGGCCCTGGACCTTGTAGCCGCCGAGGCCGTGGACGGACTGCGGGGTGAGGCCGAGGTGGCCGATGACCGGCACGCCGGATTGCACCAGATGGGCGATCACGTCGGCGTGACCGTCGACGCCCTCGATTTTCACCGCGTGCGCGCCGGCCCGAAGGAGGAGCGTCGCGGTCTCGACGGCGGCGGCGAGGCCCTTGCGGGCGGCGAGGAAGGGGAAGTCGCCGATCAACAGCTTGCGTGCGGGCAACTCGCCGAGGCCGCGCGCCACGGCGGCGACATGCCGCGCCATGATCTCGGGGGTGGCGGAGAAGGTCGTGGACTCGCCGTCGATGACGGTGGCCAGCGAATCGCCGACGAGCACGCAATCCACCGGGGACTCCGCGATCAGGCGCGCCTCCCAGTGCGTGTGGGCCGCGATCATGCTGATCGGGGCCTGGCCCTTGCGCGCGCGAAACTCGAGGACGGACTTCATGCGAAGGAGCGACAGATACGCGTCCGCGGCGGCGGACGCCAACCCGCATTTTCACCGCCTTCGCACAGGAATGGGGAGGGCACGTCTCGACTTCCGGCGGCGGGCCTCCATCTTGCGGGTCTGGGTCCTTATGCAGTTACTCTTCGCCGCCGCCGCCGCCAAACCGACCGTTTTGGAAAAAGTTCAGGCCATCCCGCTGTCCACGTGGATCAGCGTGTTGGTCGCGATCATTGTGATCATCGTCATGGTCCGCATCTGGAGAACGCTGAAGGAGTTCAATGAGTTCGCGCCTTGGATCGCGCTCTTCATGATCGGCGGTTCGGTCGTGCTTTATTGGACTTACGAGCGCACCGAGCCGAAGGTGCTTTCGCCGATCTTCGATGTGTTGGCCCAGTATCTTCCGTCGAAGATCCAATACAAGGATTCGACCGTGCCGCAGTGATCGCGGGGCGGTGTCGGACGTTGCGGGCGCGCCCCGGCCGTGGTCCGGCGCGATTCCTCGAGGTGCGTGAGCCTTTGCTCTCGCGGTCAGAAGGTTGCGCGAGACGACTCGATCCAACTGAGATTTCCAGGTTAACCGCGCGTCATCGCGGCCTGGGCCGCTTCGCGCATCGCGTCGACGGGCACGGGGCCGCCGGTCCACAGTTCCAAGGCGCGAGCGCCTTGGTGGATCAGCATAGAGAGGCCGTTGGCGGCGGGGATGCCGGCCTTGCGGGCCGCCGAGAGCAGCGCGGTCTCCGCGGGATTGTAGATCATGTCGTAAACGGCGCGGGGCGAAGGCAGGAGGGACAGGTCGATCGGCAGCGGGTCGGCGGGCTTCAGGCCCGCGCTGGTGGCGTTGACCACCACCGAACGGCCGGCGAGCCCGGCGGTCGGGGTCGCGGGATCGAAGCCGTGCAGCGGGATTCCGTTCGCGATCGGCGCGAGCCGGGCGAGCAGGGCGTCGAGGTTTTCCCTCGTGCGGTTGGCGATCCAAAGCGAGGCGACGCGCCGCTGCAGGCACTCCACGGCGGCGCCGCGGGCCGCGCCGCCCGCGCCAAGCAGCACGACGTGCGCGCCGGCGAGGTCGATGTCCAGTTCTTCGCGCAGGCCTTGGCTCAGGCCGTAGCCGTCGGTATTAAAGCCTTCCCAGCCGTCTTCGCGCCAACGCAGGGTGTTGATGGCGCCCGCCGGGCGGGCCGCCGGGTCCACGCGGACGACCCGGGGCGAGGACAATGCGAGGACCTTGTGGGGGACGGTGAGGTTGACGCCGCGAAATTGCTTCGCGTGCAACAGCTCCAGGGCGCGGGGCAGCTCTTCCGGCGGCACCTCGAAACGAAAATAGCGCCAGTCGGCGAAGCGCGCGTCGCCGCGGCTCAGCTCGGCGAGCGCGGCGTTGTGCATCGCCGGGCTGATCGAGTGCTTGATCGGATGGCCGAGGACGGCGAGCGAGGTCCCGGGGCGGGACCAGGTTTTCAGATCGGCGAGCGTATAGGTGCGTGCGGCGTCGTCCATGCGAGCGGGGCATGGCGACAAGAAGTCCGCGAAAGCGCAAACGCTCTCTGCGGGCCGACGTCTCCGGGCGAGGCCGCTTGGCGCGGCTCCCCGGCCGGGATCAGGCGGTGTGGCGCTCGTAGGTGGCGTCGAATTGGCCGAGGAAGGCCTCGAACATCCGGGCCCGGTGGTGGTGGCCGCCGGCGGCGTAGTGGGCGACGAGGTTGCGGCAGCAGCGCGCCAGCACTTCGCGCACCGGCGTGGGCGCGAGGTCGGCCGGCGTCGCGTCGAAGCCCCGGGCGCGCAGATAGAGCATGAGTTCGCCTTGCGTGCGGAAGGCGCCGCGTTCGTAGGCGTCGATGAAGAAGGGCGTTCCTTCCGTGAAACAGCCCACGAGAAAATGTCCTGGCAGCGCGACCGGATCGAGCTCCACGCCGATGCGCTGGGCGACGAGCAGGTAGACCATAGCGAGGGTGATGGGCAGTCCCATGCGGCGCTCGAGGACGGCGGGCAGGAAGCTGTTCAACGGGTCCTCGTAGTGCTCCGTGTTTCCATGAAAGCCGGCCTCGTGGAACAGCACGCGGTTGATGACGCGGCAGCGCTCGCGGACGCTCGCGGGCTCGGCGATCAGTTCGCGGCAGCGCGCGGCGAGCCGGTCCAGCTCGGTCGCCACCGCGCCCGCGTCCACATCGGGCTGCACGGTCCGCGCAAGGAGCAGCGCGCCCGTCTCCAGCTCGTAGTTCATCGACTGGATGAAGCCGCGAAATTCGGCGACCGGATCGGTGAAACGGAGCTCGGCGAGGATCCGCCGCGCATGCCATGCCTGCACCCGATCGGTGCCGGAGGCGACGGAGAGAAGGAATTCGCGCGCGGCCTCGGGCCGGGCGCCGAAAAAGCGGACAAGGCCGTCGCGAACGGCGGGGCTGGTGTCGTCCAGAAGGGCGGAGAGGGCCTCGCGTTCTCTTAGGGTAAGGATCGGGGTTTTCACGGTGCCTCGATCCATGAAACCCCCGTGTTTGCGGGCAATGGCTAAACGTTTGCGGAAGGGTCGGAATGATGCGTATGGAATACGTGAGAACCCTCTGAGGCGCAACGGCGTCGGAGCCGGCGACTCCCTAGGGAATCATTACCGAGGGAGCGGGCCGCGGGGGGACTTTGAGCCCTCAGCGCGCTCCGTAGAGCGCGGTGCCGACGCGCACGCAGGTGGAGCCCGCGGCGACCGCGAGTTCGAGATCGCCGCTCATGCCCATCGAGAGCTCCGGCAGGGCGACGCCGAAGCGGGTCGCGAGCTCGTCGCGGAGCCCGCGGAGCGTCGCGAAGGTCCGGCGCGCGTGCTCGGCGGCCTCGGCCTCCCCGGCGCCGAGCGGGGCGATTGTCATGAAACCTTGGATACGAAGGTTCGGCGCGGCCAGCGCGGCCGCGAGCAGGCGGGGCGCGTCCTCGATGTCGCAGCCGAATTTGGCCGGGTCCCGGCCGGCGTTCACCTGGAGGAGAACGGCGAGAGGGCGCCCGAGCTCGCCGGCGGCCCGGTCGAGATGGCGGAGGAGCTTTTCGGTATCTACGCTCTGGATACGGTCGAAGGTCTCCGCGGCGAGGCGGGCCTTGTTGCTCTGGAGGTGCCCGATCAATTCCCAGCGCGGCGGGGCGCCGCCGCCGCCCGCCGCGGCGAGGGCGGCCTCGGCCTCGGGGCGCTTGGCCGCCGCCTCCTGCACGCGGTTTTCCCCGACCGCCGCCAGCCCCCGGCGGGCCGCGAAGACCGCCGCCTCGGCCGGATGGGTCTTGGTCACCGGGAGCAGGCGCACTTCGCGGGGATCGCGCCCCGCGGCGCGGGCGGCGGCCGCGATCCGGGCCTCCACGGCGTCGACACGGGAAAAGAATTCTTCATAGGTGATCATCGGCATGGCGGGTTTTATCAGTTGCGTGGTGATAAGAATATTTTATGTCAGGCACGAATTTCGTCCCCGTCGCCGCCCATGCAAATCGAGAATTTCAAGATCTTCGCCGACCTCGTCGAAACGAAGAGTTTTTCCAAGGCCGCCAAAATAAACGGCATCACCCAGTCCGCCGTGAGCCAGCAGGCCCGCGCGATGGAAAAGCATTTCAAGGCGCTGCTCATCGATCGCAGCCAGAAGCAATTCCAGCTCACTCGCGAGGGCTATCAGGTCTACGAGTCGGCGAAGGAGATCCTGCACACCTACGACAAGCTCGATTCCGATCTGCAGGAGTTGAAGAAGGTCATCAGCGGCACCATCCGCATCTCGACGATCTACTCGATCGGCCTCCACGAGCTGCCGCCCTACATCAAGAAGTTCCTCCACGACTACCCCTCGGTGAACGTGCGCGTGGAATACCGCCGTTCCAATCTCGTCTATGAGGACATCCTGCACAACTCGGTCGATTTCGGCCTCGTGGCCTTTCCGATCAAGCAACGCCAGATCGAGGTGATCCCCTTCCGCAACGACCGTCTCGTGCTCATCACCCCTCCGGGCCACCCGCTGGCGAAAAAGAGCGAGGTGGCGGTCGCCGAGCTGGCCGGGCAAAAGTTCATCGGCTTCGATCCCGACATCCCGACGCGCAAGGCGGTCGACCAGATCTTCCGCGAGCACAGGCTGGAGAGCGAGCCGGTGATGGAGTTCGACAACATCGAGACGGTGAAGCGCGCGGTCGAGATCGACCACGGCATCGCCATCGTGCCCCAGGCCACCGTGCAGCAGGAGGTCCGCGCCGGGTCGCTCGCCATGCTCACCCTCAAGGGCAAGGAGTTCACCCGCCCGCTCGCCATTCTCCATCGCAAGGGCCGCGTGCTCACGCCCGCGATGCGCAAGTTCATCGACACGCTCGGCCTCGAGCTGGGCGTGGTCGCTTCCTGAGGATTCCCGGCCAAGGGGCCGGTGATTTCCCGGTCCCCGGCCCGGACGGAGGCTTGCCCTCCCGCCTCGACAAGGGAACCTCGCGCGCCGGACGCTTTCTTCGCTGCGTCCGGCCTAACCTATGCGCGAGACCCTGCTTATACTCTATGTCGCCACCTTGGTGGGGCTCATGCTCTTCGCGTTTCATCGCGTGAAGCTGATGTGGCTCTACGCGCGGCATGTCCGGCGCACCGCTCCGCCTCCGCCGCTCGCGGGGCGTCCGCCGAAGGTCTGCATCCAGCTGCCGATCTTCAACGAGCCGCTCGTGGTCGAGGCCCTGCTCGCCAAGGTCACGGCGATCCGCTGGCCGGCGGACCGGCTCGAGATCCAGCTGCTGGACGACTCCAACGACCACACGCCGGAGGTCGTCGCGCGCTGGCTCGCCGCGCACCCGGCCTCCGCGGACAAGGTCCGCCACATCCGCCGCGCCGACCGCCGCGGCTACAAGGCCGGCGCGCTCAGCCATGGCAACACGCTCACCGACGCGGAGTTTTTCGCGATCTTCGACGCCGACTTCCTGCCCGAGCCGGACTTTCTGGAAAAGCTGATGCCCCACTTCGCGGACGCCCGCGTGGGCGTGGTGCAGGCGCGCTGGGAGTTTTCAAACCGCCGGGCGAGCCTGCTAACGCGTTTCCAGGGCGTGTTTCTCGACGCGCATTTCGTCGTTGAGCAAGCCGCCCGCCACGGCGCCGGGTTGTTCTTCAACTTCAACGGCACCGCCGGCATCTGGCGCCGCGCCGCGCTTGAGGACGCGGGCGGCTGGAGCGACGACACCGTGACCGAGGACCTCGATCTCAGCTACCGCGCCCAGCTGCGCGGATGGCGCTTTGTCTACCGCGGCGACTACACGGTCCCATCCGAGCTTCCGGAGAGCGTCACCGCCTTCAAGAGCCAGCAACGGCGCTGGACCAAAGGCGGCATCCAGGTGGCGCGCAAGCAGCTCGGCTTCATCCTCTCGAGCGATCAGCCGGCGCGGGTCAAACGCGAGGCGAGCTGGCACCTCCTGGTCGGGCTCGTGCATCCGCTGCTCGTCGCCTTCAGCTTCCTTTTCGTGCCCTACCTCATCGTCGTCGGGCCGGTGCAACAGGGCTGGTTTTGGATGATCTTCAATCCCGTCAACGTGCTGCTTCTCGGCGGGGGCTCGGTCGCCTTTTACGTCACCGGCCAATATTTTCGCCAACGCGAATGGCGCGAAGGCCTGCTCTGGCTCGTGTTCGCCCCGGTCGTGATGACTTTCGGCCTGGCCATGAGCGTCACCTGCGCGG
>CAMLNJ010000005.1 GCA_946481225.1 uncultured Verrucomicrobiota bacterium
GGCCGCGGCGTGACATCGATCTGGTCGATGAAGTTCCTCACCGGCCCGATCCACCGCGACTTCGCCCCGCCGCGCCAGGCCTTCCACACCCGGGGCGCCAAGATCCTCCTCGGCCTCGCCATCGGTGCCGGCCTCGACCCTGTCGCCGAGGCGCTCGATAATCTTAAGACCTGCCCGCTTCTTTCCACGCCCGAGTTCGCCCGCAAGGCCGACCGCCTGCTGGTCAACATCGTCGGCGGCACCGATCTCACGCTGCCCAAGGTCAACGAGATCATGGCCGCCGTCACCGAGCAGTTCGGCAAGGAGGCCCACGTTATCATGGGCGCCGTGATCGACGAAACCTGCCAGGGCCGCGTCGAGCTGATGGTGCTCGGCACGAGCGATGTCGGCTCGCGGGTCTTCACGCCGCGCCGCGCGCCCGCCGCGCGCGCCCGGGCCGCCGCGCCCGCGGCTCCGGGTTCGACGCACGCGGTCGATCCGATTCTCGCCGTTTCGGCGAGCGAGACGGCCGGTGGCGCCCCCGTCGCGCCCGCTGAGGATGCCGAGCTCGACCTCGGTTCCGCAGCCTCGTCCGCGAAGCCCGGCCGCAAGGGCCGCGTCGTCGCGCCTGCCGCGTCCGCCGACCAGGTCGAACTCAGTTTCGGCGAACACGAGACCCGCGGCAGCTTCGAGAAGAGCGACCGCAACCTCTTTGAAGGCCAGGACCTCGACGTCCCGACCTACCTACGCCAGGGACTGAAGCTGCACCTGTGAGCCGCCGGTAACGCCGGTCCTCTGAATTGGGGGCCGGATGGTGGACGGGCGGGTCCCTCCGCCCGTGGATTGTCCACAGCGTGCGCAGGGATGCACGCACCCGCCCGCCCGCTCGGCCGCCACCGAATTTGGGATTAGCAATGAACTGCGGCGAAACCGAGCGTCATCGCACGCTGAAGCGCCTCGCCTGCGAGTGGGCGCAAGCCGCCGGTTTTGCGTTTGGCGCCTGCGAAGTGCGCGTGCCTCGCAGCGGGTATCGGACCGATGTGGCCGCATTGACCCGAAAGCCGGGCGCTCCCGAGGCGCGTTCCGCGTTGTTCGAGTGCAAGCAAAGCCGCGCGGATTTTCTTCGCGACCAAGTTGACGAACCTGCGGCGCAGGCGAAGACCCGCGCCTTGTTCGAACGCCTGCGGGCCTTGCGTGCGCTGCTGGCGGTTCATCGTCCGGATTTGCGGCGCGGCGAGTCGCTCTTTCCCGAGTTCGACAGCTACGATTTCGCGGGGATGCGGCACGAGACCCTGCACGGCCTGGAGGCCGAGTTGGAGGCCCTGCAACGGAAGCTCTTGTTCGGGGTGAAGTTTTCCCGCCTGCACAAATACCACGCTGCGGACTTCCTCTACCTCGTGACCGAGCCGGACATTTTGGAACCGCACGAAGTCCCCGCCGGATGGGGCTGGCTGGTGCGTGACGGGGAAACCTTGGTGCTCCGTGAGCCGCCGCTCCGGCATCCGATGGCGACGCGGGCTGGGCCAGCTTGGCTGGAGAACATCGCCTTGGCCGATTCCTCCGCCTCGCTGCGAATGCTCGGCGCTCCTCCACGCCCGCGCTCGCAAACAAGCCGCGATTGAACCTAAATTCCGCAGTTGAGCGGCGAGGTTGTTCAGCAAGTGGGTGATGAAAAGAGCCACGAAAGAGACAACGGACGTCTGGTGTTCACCGGGCGGGTGAATGGGTATTCACGTCCCGACCGCCGGAGGTCGGGTGCGTTTGTCAGAAAGAGGCGACGCGCTGACACCCTTCGGCGGGCAGGTGCCGTGGGCGGCGTTCCTCAAGCACGTTGGGGTGGCGGAGAGGCTGGCCGAGGATTGCCCGGTCAGGCGCACCAGCCCGAACGTCGCGCCGGTCTATGACGTGATCCAGTCGTTCATGTTGACTGCGCTCACCGATGGGCGGCGGTTTTCGCACGTCGAGCGGCTGCGGGAAGATCCGACGATTCCCGAGCTGTTCGGCATGGAAGCGGTGGTGGGCGACGACACCGTGCGGCGGTTCTTCAAGTCGGTCGACCCGGTGGTGGGGGCGGAGTGGATGGCGGTCGCCCGTGTTCTTCGGCGGCCACTTTACGCTTTCGAGCTCGGGAGGCAGTTGCCTGGGCTCGACGGGGCAGACGAGCGAGAGGTCCGTCTTGGACTTCGAGCCTTGGAGAAACTCCGGTTCTTCCGGCGCCCCGACCCGCGAGAGGCTTCTATTGGTCGCCGGGCGGTTTGCGCGAGGCGCGCTGGCGGGCTCCGTTTTGCTCGAGGACGAGCGCGACGACCGCTCCGGAGGGATCGCGCTCGAACACGATGGCCGCATCGACGCCTTCGACGGCGTAGCGATCGGGCGTCACGCGTTTTAGCCGCAGGCGAGATTGTTTCGTGGCTTGGACGAAGAGTTCGTTGCCGGAGGCGGTGACCGCCATGATGAAGGAGCGGGAGAGCGGGTAGTCGCCGACGTAGGGCGCGAGCTCGGCGGAGGGCGGCTGGGTGGAGCGGGGCGGTGCGGGACGCCTGTCGGCGAGCAAGGCGAAGCCCATCGCCTCCAGCCCGCGGGTATGGTTGGTCAACAGCACGACGCCGCGGCCGGTGTCGGGGGAAAACGCGAGGAAGCTGCGGAAGCCGCCGGTGCCGCCGTTGTGCCAATAGACGGTGACGCCGTCCTGTTTGGCGATTTGCCAGGCCAGGCCGACCTGGCCGCCGTCGTCGGAAGGAACGCGAGCCTTCAGGGTGGCGGAGAGCGCGGCGTGCAACGGACGGGCCGGATCGGCGGCGAGGCAGAAGCGGACGAATTTCGCCAAATCACGCGTGGTGGAGACGAGCGAGCCGGCCGGTGCGTAGGCGGCGAGATCCCAATGGGCGGCGGGCTGGTTCTCGTCGTGGCCGGGCGCGAGGCGGCGGTCGTCGGCCTGGTGCCAGTCGACGACGGTGTCGGTCATATCGAGCGGCGCGAGCACGCGGCGGCGGAGCAGCGGCGCGTAGGGCTCGTTCCACGACGCGGCGACGGACTGGCCGAGCACGGCGAAACCGAAATTAGAATAATTCGAGGCGGAGGGCCGGGTTTTGGCGGAGATGGCATCGAAAGATTTGACCAACCGGGAGGAAGTCTGCCGGGCGTAGGGGTTGGCCGGATCGGATGATTTCAGATCGGCCGACAGGCGCGGCAAACCGGAGGTGTGGGTCGCGAGCTGTTCGAGGGTGATCGTGCTTGGCGCGAAGGGCGCGCCGACGGGGGCGTCGAGCTTGAGGCGACCGGTTTCGACGGCGTCGGCGAGGAGCAGGGCGGTGAAGACCTTGGTGATCGAGCCGATCTCGAACTGCGTGTCGGCGGTGATCGGACGCGGATCGTCGGCGGAGAATTTACCCGCTTCGTGAAACGCCACGCCCTCGCGCGTGATCAGCGCGGCGGCGACGCCGCCGCGCTGGGTGTCGAGCCATTCGCGTAGGATGGTGGGAATGTCTGGAGCGGGCGCGACGGGCGACGGCGCGGCTCGGAGGCAGAGCGCGAAACCGAAAAAGACGGCGAGCGGACGCAATGGGTTCATGGCAGATCAGTCGGCGGTGTTGCGGGGGTGGGTTCCTCGAAAAAGGCGCGGCGGTCACGTTCAAGTTCGGCGATCCGGGGAGCGAGTTCCCGGAGGGCACAGCCGCGGTTGAGTCTCCAGATCGGGTAGTTGACTGCGGCCAAGACTATCGTCCCCAACGCCATCAGCGCCAGGCGCACGGGCGTGGATGACGCGGCCATCGCGATGGGATGCACGACGACGAGCACCCCGCCGGCGACCAGAGGCAGCAGATACCACCAGGCGACATTCATGAGCAGCCGGTATTGGTGGCGCAGTTCGGCCAGCGCGCCGTCGATTTCGGAAAGCACCGTGACCGCTCCCCGGGGGCGAAGCCGGCGCGAGCGGAGGCGGTCGAAGAACATGAATCCCGCCACGGCCGCCGGCAGGGCTGCGCCGAGCCAGACGAGCCCGAGGCTCCACGCCGGGGCGCTCGTGCGCGCATGGTCTCGCGCCATGCCGAGGAAAACGGCGGACACTAGGAGAGAGGCGGCGATCTCGCGCAGGTCACGCCAGAGGATCGTTCGCTCGAAGGCGCGGGCCTCGGCCCGCACGCGCTTGAGCGTGGCCGCGATGGAGGCGGGGTCGGGCGAGGCGGGCGCCGGTTGTTTCTGCCAAAGCCCCTGCAGTTCGTCAAAGTTCATCGGCGACTCCTTTCATGAGGGTGGCGAGTTTCCGGCGCGCGCGCAGCAGGGCGACGCCGACATGGTTTTCGGTGAGGCCGGTGATCTCGCCGATCTCGCGATGATCGAGTCCGTCGAGGGCGAGGACGACGAGCGAGCGTTCCGGCGGCGGCAAGGCGCGCACGGCATTCATGAGGGCGGCGAGGCGATCATCGTGTTCGTGGGCCTCGGCCGGGTTGGCGGCTGGGCAGGCGGCGTCGACCGGCGGGTGCTCGGCGGGGATGACGCGCGCCTCGCGGCGGCGGCGTTCGCGTTGGGATGTCAGGGCGGTATTGAGGCAAACGCGGTAGATCCAGGTGGATTCGCGGGCTTGGCCGCGGAAGCGCGGTAAGGAGCGCCAGAGCTGGACGAGCATCTCCTGGTGGAGTTCGTCGGCGTCGGTCGGTTCGAACGTGTAAGCGCGGCTGAGTTTGCGCGGGATGGCGCCATGCTCGGTGAGCCAAGCCACGAAGCGGCTTTCGTCGTCGATGAAGGGCGCGGTCATGGTTTAGCCCTATTGGTGGCCGGTCGCAGGATTTTCTTACAACAAGATCGAGGATTTTTGAGCGATCGCCCGCGAAGTGCGCGTGCCTCGCAGCGGGTATCGGACCGACGTCGCCGCATTGACCCGAAAGCCGGGCGCTCCCGAGGCGCGTTCCGCGTTGTTCGAGTGCAAGCAAAGCCGCGCGGATTTTCTTCGCGACCAAGTTGACGAACCTGCGGCGCAGGCGAAGACCCGCGCCTTGTTCGAACGCCTGCGGGCCTTGCGTGCGCTGCTGGCGGTTCATCGTCCGGATTTGCGGCGCGGCGAGTCGCTCTTTCC
This sequence comes from uncultured Verrucomicrobiota bacterium, assembly GCA_946481225.1. The sequence goes on from CAMLNJ010000005.1 coordinate 5,054, forward strand.
CGAGTTCGACAGCTACGATTTCGCGGGGATGCGGCACGAGACCCTGCACGGCCTGGAGGCCGAGTTGGAGGCCCTGCAACGGAAGCTCTTGTTCGGGGTGAAGTTTTCCCGCCTGCACAAATACCACGCCGCCGATTTCCTCTATTTGGTGACCGAGCCGGATATCTTGGCGCCCCACGAAGTCCCGGCGGGCTGGGGCTGGCTGGTGCGTGAAGGGGCGGTCTTGGTGCTGCGAGAGCCGCCGCTCCGGCATCCGATGGCGACGCGGGCTGGGCCGGCCTGGTTGGAGAACATCGCCCTGGCCGGTTCCGCGGCTTCGTTTCGCGCCCTCGGCGGCCTTCGCCGTCCGCGAAAGTCTTCGGCTTCTGGCTAATACCGGCAGCTGAGCGTTTCCGGCCTCAAGGAGCTCCTGAAATCTCAGACGCAGGCCCCGCCCGAGATTTTAGGAGATCCCTCAAGGTGGACGGGCGGGTCCCGCCGCCCGTTGTTCAGGCATAGAAACATTGGAACAAACGCGGGACTTACTCGGGGAATATACGCGTCGGCTGACGCCTCCCACCGCGTGGTGTGTGTAATAGGGGCTGAGGTTCGCTGGGCGCATTTTCCACGCGGTCGGCGGGCGGGTATGGACAATGGGCGCTCATGGGTGGGCGAAAAAACGCAAGTGCGCGGTGCCTGGGATTGCAGGCGGAGAGAAGCGCGGGTGTTTCTCGGGAGCGCTACCTCCATGCCCCCCGCATCGAAATATCCCTGCGTCACGCCCGAGCAGAAGGCGGCCAAGAAAGCGTTTGAAGCGCTGATCTCGGACACAAGACGGGCAGACGCGGCGTATGATGCCATCCCGGACTCCAAGGGCGGACGGGTGATTAGCACGGATCTGGCGCGGGAGCTGGATTCGATCTATGCCGGATGGCGCGCCGGGCAACCTCCGCGCGACCTCGCACCTTCGTGGGAAAGCGCTTGGAAATATGCGCAAGGGAGATTTGGGCGCGAGTTGAGCAAACTGGGCAAAAACGATTTGGTGCGGTTCATGGCCGGCGGGTGGGCCGCCGGTAAATCCCGAGTGGTTCAGCATCTGGAGCAGATCGGAGAAGCTCCGGCGGAGCTGACCTGGGACGGCACGCTGGGGGATCGCAAGTGGGCTCGGGTGCAGATTCGCGAAGCGATCAAACGCGGTTGCCGCGTGGATATCCGCTATGTCCACCGAAACATCGAACTGGCCATGTATGGGGCGATCGACCGGGCGAGAAACCAAGGGCGCTTGGTGCCGCTGGATGAGTTGCCGAAAAACCACCGTGACGTGCAACGGGCGGTGCGGCGGTTGATCACGGATTTCCGCGACGAGGACAACGTGAGCTTCACTTTTCTGCACAACATCGGAAGCAAGGTGGGCACGACGGAACTCGATCTCCCACCGATGGCATTCGAGGAGGATGAACTTGCGCCACTTGGCGCGCTACATTACCGTGTTTCTCATGAAGGGTATTACCGTGAAGCAAGTGACGAAATCGAAGCGGTTTGCGGATAAGCCCGTGAAGTCCGCGTCGGTGGCGCGTCCTGCGCACCGTGTGGTAACCTACAAGGTATCGAGGCTCACGAAACCGTGGGCGTTAAAAGGCACCGAGAGTGCCATCCGTGCCCTCGCCGGCAATGCATTGGACGGGGTCGATATCCGACTGAAAATCAACGACGCCAAGCCGGTAGCCAGAAAGCGGGCGCTCGCGCATGCCTGAACAAACTTCCGATTTACGCAAAAAAGCCCCGAAGCGATTTAGTTTCGGGGCTTTTTTATGCCGACTAACGCCGCAGGTAGGTGGCGAGGGGGCCGTCGCGTTCAGCTGCTGGTGACCTTGCGGGCGCAGACGGAGCTGGTGATGCAGATGTCCTCCGACCAATCGACGGCGAGGAGTTCTCGCGATACATGCGAACCACGTCCACGCCGCCGCGACGCAGGCGGAAGGTCTTCATGCGGCAGAGATCGTAGAGCATGGGGCTCTGGCTGGCGTGGAAGATCACCAATTGCTGGCCGACGATGTCCACGTTGGCTTTGGCGTCGCCGAGCTTGATCGTAGCTTTGGCGAGGATACCGACGTGGATGTCGATGCTCGGGTTGAGGAGGAGCGAGCTGAATTGCGAGGGGGTGACGCCGACTGAGGCGGCGCCGGCCCGGAGGGCGGAGCGCTTGACACCCGCGTGGAGCCGCGAAGCGGCGGGGGCGCGGCTCGAGGCCCGTCGCGAAAAACAAGAAAAGCCACGCTGACACGAAAAGGCCCCGATCTCTAGAGACCGGGGCCAAAATGGCGGGATGGACGGGACTCGAACCCGCGACCTTCTGCGTGACAGGCAGACGCTCTAACCAGCTGAGCTACCACCCCGGAATGGGAAAGGAGTGCGGACCGTAGAATTCGCCGCCTTTCGGTCAAGGGCTTTTTGGAAGAATTATTCGGGCGAGGCGAAAATACTTGGACGGCAGCCTTCCAATACCGCCCGCCACAATGCGGTTTCCCCGGGCAAGCCATGCGCGTCCAGGGCCTTGGAAATCGCCTCTTCGCTTGGTTCGACGACTTTGTGTTTCGGGTCGGCCGGCCACTCCGGGCGGAGTCTCCGCGCCAGCGCCCAGCAGGCCCATGCGCGCGTGCGGCGTTGTTCGCGACGCGGCTCGTTCATTCGGTCCGCATAGTGCTGAAAATGCACGCGCGGGTTTCCGATGAACACCTCCGGCGGCGTGTGCCCGAGAAACCAGGCCATCGCCGCGTAGGGCATCGGCCAGGCGCGTAATTCCGGTTCTCCGCCTCGCAGGTCCGCCCCCATGGCGCGGTCGAGACAAAGCACCGCGCGCGCGGCAAGGCCGCGCTGCCAGAGCGCGTGACCGTATTCCAGGCAGCTGAAATAAAACTCGCCGCCGCGTTCCTCGTCGTGCCGCCCCAGATGGCGGTGATCGAGCCCGGGAGGCGGCGAGGGCAGGTGAGGGCAGGGCGGAAGAGAAACGGACATGGAACACAGTTTCACCCGCTTTGTCCGCCGTGTGTCCATCGTTTCCCCGAGGAGGATATTTATCTCGATACGTTATACCCCTTACGGGCTCGACGGGCCGGGGCTGAATCTTCACTTGATGCCTTCCCCCTTCACCCCTCCCACGTTTGCTTCGGCTTCGTAACATCGCCAAAACCTACCCCGGCGTCCGCGCGCTCCGCGGCGTCGACCTCGAACTCCGCCCCGGCGAGGTGCATGCGCTCCTCGGCGAAAACGGCGCGGGCAAGAGCACGCTGATCAAGATCGCCAGCGGCGTCGTCTCTCCCGATCCCGGCGCCGAAATCCGCCTCGGCGACGCCCTCGTTGAAAACGCCACCCCGCGCCATATGCAGGAGCTCGGGCTTTCCGTCGTCTACCAGAACCCGACGCTCTTCTCTGAACTCTCCGTCGCGGAAAACCTCCTCCTCGGCGAGGACGGCCGCGTGATCTCCTGGCGTCGTCGCGCCGAACAGGCCCGCGAGTTGCTCGCCCGCATCGGCGCCGAACTCGACGTCGAGCGCCCGGTGAAGGAGCTCCGCATGGCGGAGAAACAACTTCTCGAAATCGCCCGCGCTCTCGGCCGCTCCGCCAAGGTCCTTATCCTCGACGAGCCCACCGCCTCGCTTTCGCAACACGACGCCGACCGCCTGCTTGATCTCGTCGAAAAACTCCGCGCCGACGGCGTCGCCATCCTCTATATCACGCACCGACTCGAGGAGGTGCTGCGACTCGCCGACCGTTTTACCGTGCTGCGCGATGGTAGCTACGTCGGCACCTACCCCCGCACCGAGGTTGATCGCGCCCGCCTCGTGCAATTGATGGCCGGCCGAGACCTCAAGGAACTCTTCCCCAAGGTCGCGGCGCCCCTCGGCGACATCGCTCTCGAGACGCGCGGCCTTTGCCACGCGCCCTCCGGCGTGAAGGACGTCAGTCTCTCCGTCCGTCGTGGCGAGATCCTCGGCCTCGGCGGCCTTGTCGGCGCCGGCCGCACCGAGTTTGCCCGCGTGCTCTTCGGCCTCGCTCCCGCCACCGCCGGCGAGATCCTCGTCGACGGAAAACCCGTCCGCATCGCCTCGGTCGGCGACGCCCTCGCGCAGGGCCTTGCCTACGTGCCTGAGGACCGCAAGGAGCACGGCGTCGTCGAGGCGCTGCCCATCGCGGAAAACATCTCGCTCCCCGTGCTCCGTCGTCTTGGCGGCGTATGGCTCGACGAGACGCAGGAAAACGCCCTCGCCGCCGATCTCGCCCGCCGCCTCGGCGTGAAGGCCGCGTCGATCTTCGTCGCCGCCGGCACGCTCTCGGGCGGCAACCAGCAAAAGGTGTCCCTCGCCCGCTGGCTCGCGACCAAGCCGCGCATCCTCATCCTCGACGAGCCCACCCAAGGCATCGACGTCGGCGCGAAAGCCGAGATCCACCGTCTCATGGGCGAACTCGTTAAAGAGGGCATGGCCATCATCCTCATCTCCTCCGAAATGCCCGAGCTGCTCGGCCTCGCCGACCGCATCGCGGTTTTCCGCCGCGGTCGCGTCGCCGGCGTCCTGCCCGCGCGCGAGGCCACGCGCGAGAGCCTGCTTCACCTCGCCCTGGAGGACGCCGCATGATCGCCCTCGCCCGCCGCCACCCGCGCGAGACCGCCCTGCTCGTCGCCCTCGCGTTGCTGTTTCTCCTGCCGCTTTTTGGCGTGGATGGCTTCTACGCCGTCGGCACCTTCCGCAGCCTCGCGATCGACAACCTCCCCGTGCTGCTCGCCGCCGCGGGCATGACGCTCGTCATCGTCGCCGGGCAGATCGACATCTCCGTCGGCTCGCAATTCGTCGTCGGCGGCATCGCCGCCGGCCTGCTCGCGAAGTCCGGCCTGCCCATGCCGCTGGTCGTTCTTGCCACGCTCGTCATCGGCGCCGCGCTTGGCGCGCTCAACGGCCTGCTTGTCGTGGCCGCGCGGATACCGGCGATCATCGCCACGCTCGCCACGATGGTGCTTCTGCGCAACGGCGTGCTTCGCGCCACCGGCGGCGATTGGATCCAGGACCTGCCGCCCGGTTTCCAATGGTTCGGCCTCTCCACCGGCGTCGCGCAGACCGTCTACCTCGTCGCCGCCGGCGCGCTCTTCGCCGCCTTTGCCTGGGCGATGCGCAACACCTCGGCCGGCCGCGCCTTCTACGCCGTGGGTTGCGACCACGAGGCCGCGCGCCGCATCGGTCTCCAGCCGCTCCGCTGGGTCGTCGGCGCCTTCGCGATCCTCGGCGCGGCCACCGCGGCGGCCGCGCTTTTCAATTTCACCCGTTACCCGACGATCGAGACCAACGCCGGTCTCGGTTTTGAACTAAAGGTCATCGCCGCCGTCGTGGTCGGCGGCGCCTCGATCACCGGCGGCCGCGGCTCGCTTTTCGGCACGCTGCTCGGCGTCGCGTTGCTAGGCTCGATCGGCACCGTCTTCACTTTCCTGCACATGGACCCCGCGTGGGAGAAAGCCATCCAAGGCGCGATTCTCCTCGTCGCCGTCGTGGCCGACACCGCCTTCCAGAAGGAGGCCCGCCGTGCCTGAGCCTTCGCAGCCCGTTGTAGGCCCGGCCGTTGGCCGGGCAGCCCGACCGGCGGTCGGGCCTACGGTGGATCTCGGCCGTCCCTCCTGGTTCGCCCGCGTCTGCCCGAACGCCGAGTGGGTGCTCGTCCTCGTGCTTCTCGCCGAGATCGCCGCATTCGCGTTCGCCCATCCGCGTTTCCTCTCGCTCGACAACACCTTCGAGATCGCGCGCCTGGCCGCCGAGGTCGGCCTGCTGGCTTTCGGCCTTACTTTCGTGATCAAGACCGGCGGCATCGATCTCTCCGTCGGCTCGATGATGGGCCTCGTCGCGGTCGCGCTCGGCGGCGCGTGGTCGCTCGGCCTGCCGATTTGGCTCGCCGCCGTGCTCGCGGTCGCGCTCGGCGCGGCGGGCGGGGCGCTCCACGGCTTGCTCGTCACGCGGCTGCGCGTGCCGCCGCTCATCGTGACGCTCGGCACCTTTTCGCTCTACCGCGGCCTCGCCGAGGCGCTCACCGGCGGCGCGCGCAGCTACATCGGTTTCCCCGATTCCTTCCTCGCCCTCGGCCAGGGCTACCTCGGCGGCTGGCTGCCTGTGCAACTCCTCGTGGTCGGCGCGCTTTTCCTCGCGCTCTGGGTTTTGCTTCACCGCACCGTCTTCGGCCGCGAACTCGGCGTCATCGGCTTCAACGCCGAGGGCGCGCGCTTCGCCGGCGTGCGCGTCGGCTCGGTGACGCTCCGCGTCTACGTGCTCTGCGGCGCCTGCGCGGCGCTCGCGGGGCTCGTCTACGTCTCGCGCATCGGCCAGGCCAAGGCCGACGCCGGTCTCGGCTATGAACTCACCGCCATCGCCGCGGTCGTGCTCGGCGGCGTTTCGATCAACGGCGGACGCGGCACGCTTCACGGCACCTTGCTCGGCCTGCTCTGCTTGATCGTGCTGCAAAACGGCCTCCGCCTCGCGGGTCAGCCGAGTGAGATCGCCGGCCTGCTCACCGGCGCCGTGCTCATCGGCGCTATCGCCGCCTCGCAATTCCTCTTCCGTCCCAAGGCGCGCCCCGCCGCCGCGGGCTCCTCGCTCCCTGCTCCCGGCTCCCCGCTCTCAAACCCCGACGAACTCGACATGAAGAACAGCCAACTCGCCCTGCTGGTCGCCGCCATCCTCGGCGGCGCCGCGCTCATCGCCGTCAGCAACTTCTCCCTCTCCCGCGCCGTTCGCGATGTCGCGGCCGCGCACTCCGCGGCTCCGTCCGGCTCTTCTTCGGCTGCCGCTTCGTCCGCCCATGCCGCCGCGCCGACGCCGGCGGTGAAGCCTGTCCTCGCGCTCACGCCGAAGGCCAAGGCCGATCCTTACTTCGTGTCCTGCAAGCAGGGAGCCGACGAGGCCGCCGCCGAGCTCGGCGTCGACCTTCTCTGGGACGCCCCCACCGATCCCGATCCGGCCAAGCAGACCGAGGTCGTCGAGGCGTGGATCACGCGCGGCGTGAACGCCATCGCCGCGAGCTGCGCCAGCCCCGAGGCGCTGTCCTCCGTGCTTCGCAAGGCGCAGGCGCGCGGCATCAAGGTCATCTCCTGGGACGCCGACGCCAAGGCCGACGCGCGCTCCTTCTTCGTCAACCAGGCCACCTCCGAAGGCATCGGCTCCACGCTCGCCGACGAGGGTGCGCGCCTCGCCGGCGGCTCGGGCAGCTACGCGATCATCACCGCCTCGCTAACCGACTCGAACCAGAACGAGTGGATCAAGTTTATCAAAGCCCGGATGGCCGAGAAGCATCCGAACATGAGCCTCGCCGCGATCCACCCCTCCGAGGGCCAGCGCGACCGCGCCATGACCGAGGCGCGCAACATCATCCGCGCCCATCCGGAGGTGAAGGTGATCATCGCCGTCGCCGCCCCGGCCGTCCCCGGCGCCGCCGAGGCGCTGAAGCAGGAGAACCGCCGCGACGTGAAGCTCACCGGCCTCTCCGTGCCGAGCCTGTGCAAGACCTACGTGCATGACGACTGGATCCAGAGCATCGTCCTTTGGAACACCCGCGATCTCGGTTACCTCACCGTGCGCGCCGCGCAGGCGGTGCAGACCGGCGCGCTCAAGCCCGGCGCGACGAGTTTCGAGGCCGGCCGCCTCGGCACGCTCAAAGTCGAGGGCGATCAGATCATCCTCGGCAAGCCCTTCATCTTCGACGCGTCGAACATCGACCAGTTCAACTTTTGACGAAAGATCGGCGAGAGAGGCGGATACGGCTGGATGTCTGACGGGTGGGCGTGCGCTTCCCTGCGCACGCGGTTGTTCGGGCCGTATCGAGGGTTAAACCGGTGGCACCTTTCGGCGGGGCCCTCGGCTCGAAATACTCCCCGAGTATTGTTCGCCCGTCGGGCTCGCCATCCGTCTGCGGCTCGATGCCTTGCCAATTCACCTCGCTGCTCCGCCGCCCAACTGCATGACGCCGTTTCGCAACGCGGGCTTGATGTGGGTCAAGGGAAACGCGGGCGGTGCTTTCGGTCGGCGAAGTGCGGAGGCAGACTGCGGGGCATGAACTCGCCCGCCATGTCCCGCCTTTCCCGCCCCACGCCTCGGGTTTCACGTTTCATGCTCTGCGCCTGGTTGTTGATCGCGGCGAAGTGCGCGTTGGTCGCGTGGGCGGTGCCGCGTTGGAGCGTGCCGATCCACGCGGGTTGGGTGATCTGGCCGACGGTGATCTTCGGCCTGCTGGCCACCGGGCTTTGGCTCGGCCGCGGGCGGGTTTGAACCCGGCACGGCGATCCGGCTATCGCCGGATCCATGGGCATCTTTCGTCATCTCTCGCGGCGGCCCCGCGGAGGGATCTACTCCCGGCGGAAGGTGATTTCCCACGCGCCGTCTCCGGTCTCGCGGGAGGTGGCGGTGAAGCCTTGCCGGCCCAGCAGTTGGTAGAGCGGCGCGGGCTCGAAGGGGGCGACGAGCCGGAAGTCCTGCCCGGGGGCGAGGCGGCCGACGGCGTCGAGGATGGCGGGCAGCGGAGCCTGGTGCGCGGCGCAGAGCGGCCGGATGTCGAGTTCCAGAGGGGCGGGTCGGGACATGATACGGGGGATCGAGGAGAGGATAGCCGAGGCGCGGGTCGCGGGCCTTGATTCGCGTCAAGCATCGCGCTCAATTCATCGCGCATGCAATCCGCCCCCGGAAGTCCGGGCTCGCTGCGCCAGACCGCGATCAGCGCGACCCTCCGCCAGAGCCGTATGTTTTCCTCCCTCAGCCCCGCCGATCTGGCGATGGTCGCGGACGGGTGTTCGCTGCGCAGCCTGCAGCGCGGCGAGGTGCTGTTTCGCGAGGGCGAAAAGTCCGAGGGCTTTTATGTCATGCAGTCCGGCTCGGTGAGCATCTACAAGGTGACGCCGGACGGCCGGGAGCAGATCATCTGCGTGTTTCGTCCGCCGGAGAGCTTCGCCGAGGTGACGCTCGCCACGGTGGACAACTATCCGGCGAACGGCATGGCGCTGGAGCCCAGCCAGGTGATCGTGGTGAACAAGGCCCGTTTTCGCGACCTGATCCGGCGTCAGCCCGAGCTTTCGTTGCACATGCTGGGTTCGATGAGCCTGCACCTGAAGCATCTGGTGCAATCGTTGCAGGACATCAAGGGGCGGCAGATCGAGCACCGGCTGGCCGAGTGGCTGATGAAGCAGTCGCCCGCCGCCGCGCTGGGTTGCCCGGTGGTGGTCGAATTGCAGGTGTCCAAAAAAGTGCTCGCCGGCCAGCTCGGCGTGACCAGCGAAACGCTCTCGCGCACCTTTGCCCGCTTTCGCGGCGAAGGCCTGATCCAGGTGAAGGGCGCGTGCATCCAGATCGTGGACGGCGTCCGTCTGGCGGCGTATCGCGACGTGTGAGGCCGGCGCGGACGCCGAGTATCCCAAACAGGGATACGGAGTGCGGCGGGCCGGAAAGGCGGCCCGGGCGCGCGGATCGCGGCGGGATCCGCCACGTCGCGCGGTCAAACGTCGGCGGGCTGGGGGCTGTCAGCTCTCGCGAGCCGTGAACAAGTCCGCGGCTTGCTCCTTCGTGAGCGAGACTTCGGGCGCGAAGGTTTCGCCGGCGGCATATTGCAGCAGGCTGGCCAGCAGTTGACGCGACACCGGGTCGGTCGCCGCAGGCAGATCCGCGCCGACCAGCAGCAGGCGTCCCGGGCCGACGCGCGCCTCGACGACGAACCCGAGGCGGCGGTTGGTGAACCAGTCGTCGATCACCTGCACGATAGGGCGCAAGTCCGGGGGCAGGCCATCGAGCACGAAGGGACGCGCGCGCCGGAGCGGATACCACCACTGCCAGTCGGCGTGGCCGTCGGTCGGGAAGGCGGAGAACGCGGGGTGGGCCGGATCGCAGAGCAAACCGAGAGTGTGGGGAGCCTGGCCCCGGGTGCAGGCGGTGTTCCAGAAGATGGGCGAGAAACCGAGGGCGACCTCGCCCGCGATGCATTCGGGCGCGGGGCAGAGCAGCACGCGGCGGCCGGCGGCGAGCAGGGGCCAGGCCTCGGCGGGCGTTTGCGCGATAGACACGTTCGCGGGCGGGACGGAGTCGTCGGGAGCCGGGTAGAGCCACACGCTCCAGTCGTTGTCTACGGCGCCTGCGGACGAATCGACCCGCACCGCGAGCGTGTATTTCGCCGGTGCGCGCAGCCCGGCGAGATCGGTGTCGATTCGGGCGATGGACCGGCCGTTGCCGATCGGGATCGAGTCCACGGGGAAGCGGCCGGAGCGAAGCGCCGTGCCGCGTTCGTCGAGAAGCGCCCACGAGATATCCGCGGCGACGAGCGGCGCGGGACCGAAATGAGCGACTTCGAGATCGGCGGAGAGATGCTCGGTGGTCGAGAAAACGCGTTTGTCGAGCCGGGCCAGCGGGACGGTCGCGGCGCAGAAACGGCGGATCGTCGCGGCGTCGACGTAGCCCTTTTCTTCCCAGAAGGCGTCGAGCATGCCGACCGGCGCGGTGCCTTGGCCCGGAAAATCTTGCAAGCCGAGCAACTGAAAGCCGGCGAGGCCGGGAGTGCGGAGCGAGGACTCGATCTCCTCCTTGTAGCAGGCGGTCTGCAAGCGGCCCGAGGCGAAGGTGAACGCCTCCGCCTGGTCCGCCATGCCGTGCGCGCGGAGGGTTTCGGCGAAGATCTCGTGGCTGCGCGCCTTGAGGTGGCCGGTGTATTTGCCCGAGGCGCCGAGCGCAGGATACGCGCACCACTGGCCGATTTCATGGCTGATGACCGGGCGGTCCCGCTTGGCGGCGATCTCGCGGTAATCGTGGGTGGTCGCGGGCGGGTTGCCGTTGACGCGGCAGGCGAGGCCGTCGCCCCACTGGTGGATGCGCGGGTCCGGGATGACGTGAAACTCGTTTTCGGGCAGCTCGGGCCAACCGGCGGTGGCGGTGTGGAGACGGCGCGGATCGAGGCGGCGAAAGTGCGTCACCCACTTGCCGAGGTAGTCCCGGTGGCGAGGGCCGCCGGGCTCGTTGCCGCAGGCCATGAGCACGAAACACGGATGATTGCCGTAAGCGCGGAGGATGCGTTCGCCCTCGCGGTAGGCCCAGGCGTCGACGGCGTTGCCGTCGCCGATTCCGGCCGGGGAGTTGAATGCGAGCACCGCGACGGAATTGGGCCAGGTCGCGCATTCGACTTGGAAATACACGCCGATTTCGTCTCCGGCGACGAAGGCGGCCTCCGGCGGGCACCAGGAGTGAAAGCGCACATGGTTGAGGCCGCAGGCCTTGATGCGGCCCAGGATCTCCCGCCAAGACCCGACGTCCATCGGCGGGTGGCCGGTGCGCGGGAAAATGCAGCAGTCGAGGGTGCCGCGCAGGAAGGTGGGGCGGCCGTTGATCTGAAACCGCGTGCCCGAGACCGAAAACTCGCGAAGGCCGAACACGGTCTCGGCGCGCGCGTCGCCGCAGTCGGCGGCGAGTTCGTGCAGCGCCGGGTTGAACTCGTCCCACAAGGGCGCGTCGGCGCCGAGTTCCAGCCGGGCCTCGAACCCGCCGTCGGCGGCGATCGCCACCTCGGTCGCTGTCGTCGGCCTGGTCTCTGTCGCCACCGTCTCCGCATCGCCGCAAGTCCTGGGGCGGACGCGCAGCGACACGGGCCGGCCGGCGGGCGCTTCTTCGACGCGGCCGCGCACGAGGATCGCGCGCGCGGCCGCGTCGGGATGCACATCGAGCTGCGCGAAGCGTGTCGTCGCGGTGGCGCGCAGCTCGATCCGGCCGACGATCCCGTTCCAGTTGCCCTGCGTGTGGTCGCTGATGCTGTGGGCGTTTTCGCCGATCTCGATGGAGAGCCGGTTGTCGACCTCGACCGCGATCCGGTGCGCGCCCGGCCGGAGGTCGCGCCCGAGTTCGTAGGCGTGCGGCGTGGAGAGGCTGTCGTCTGCTCCGATTTCGAGGTCGTCGATCCATACGCGGGTGCGCCAGTGCGGGCGTTCCAGATGAAGTCGAAGCCGTCGCCTGGCCCAATCGGCGGGCAAGACCCATCCGCGCTCGAAACGCGCGACGCCCACGAAACGCGTTTCCGGCTGGAGCCAGAAGGGCAGCTTGATGTTCCCCGGGCGGCGGTAGTCCGTGTAGGCGGGGGAATCGAAGTAGGCGCGGTCGAAGATCGTTCCCGTCCAATTGGCGTCGGGCGTAACGGCGTCGCCGATACGCTGCGCGTCCAGCGAGCCGGGGAGCGTCGCGTTTACGACGCGTCGGCCGGAGCCGTCCCCGACGAGGTCGAGCACGCAGGTCCACTCGCCGGCGAGAGACAGGGCGTCGGGCGTGGCGGGGGAAGGGGAGGTGCGAAGCGGGTTCACGGTCGGCGGCTTTGGCGGGGAATGGATGATACGGCTTCGGACAGCTCGGAGGCGAGAGCGTGGGCGGGGTCGCGTTTGAGGACGGCGCGAAGCAGCGCGGCGGCGCGGGCTTTTTGCCCGAGGCCGAGGCGGGCCTGGGCTTCGAGGAAAAGCGCGGTGGTGGTCTGGCGCGCCTGCAAGTCGTCGTCGAACAGGAGCATGGTCGGAAGCGAGGTCGCGAAGTAGTCGATCTTGGCCTCGGCCTTGGCGAGGTCGCGGGCGTAGGCGAGCAGTTCGTGGAGGAGCTTTTTCGCGGCGGCGATCTTTCCGAGCCGGCGCAACGAAAGGGCGGAGTAATAGGTGAGCTCGGAGATGGCGCGCACGCTCATCTGCTGGAAGTCGCCGCGGAATTCCGCCGCGAGCGTCCAGTGGCGGCGGGCCTCGGCGCCCTGGCCGGCGGCTTCGAGGGCGAGGCCGAGCCAGTAATGGATGTCGCTTTGGTTCGCGAGCAGGTGCTTGGCCTCGCCGAGATTGGCGGGCGACTCCAGCGCGGCGCGGAAGTGCGCGACGGCGGCGGCGGGTTCGCCGCGCGCGAGCGCGGCGCGACCCAGGTTCAGATGGGTGCGCACGTGCTGGCCGAGGGCCTGGCCTTCGCCGCCCTCCCACGGCTGGAACTTGCGGGTGGAGACGAGGGCGAGCGCGCGTTCCGGGTGCCCGGTCTGGCTGAGCAAGGCGCAAAATTCGACCGCGAGGTCGTCGCGCGCGGCGACGGCCGCGGGATGTTTTTCCAACTCGCGCAGACGGCTGGCGGGCGCGACGCCGAGGCGTTTCCAGAGCTGGTCGCGCTCGTGGAGCAGGCGGGCGTCGCCGGGCGCGGCGCGCAGGGCCTGTTCGTAGGCGGCGCGGGCGCGGGCGGGTTTTCGGGCGATGTTGAAGTAGCCGATGCCGAGATTCCGCCAGACGATGGAGAAGCCCGGGTCTAGGCGCGAGGCGATTTCCCAGAGGCGGATGGCCTCGGCGTGGCGGCGGCGGTCGTAGAGCAGGTTGCCCAGGTAATAGGGGGCGCGGGCGTCGCGAGGATCGGCGGCGATGGCGGCTTCGAGGATGGCGATCTCCTCGAGCCGCGCGGGGAAGCAGTAGTCGGGCGCGGCCGCGGCGGCGGCGCGGAAGGCGCGGCGGGCGGCGGTCTTGTCGCCGAGACGCTGGTGCAGCCAGCCGGTGTAGCAGGCGACGAGCGGAGCGGTGCCGGAGACGGGTTCGGGGGCGGCGTCGGCGAGAAGGGCAAGCGCCTCGGTGAAGAAGCCGGCGCGCGCGTGGTCGAGCACGAGGTCGAGGCGCGCCTGGGTGTCGCCCGCGAGAGGGAGGCCGGCGAGGTGGCGCGACCAGTCGTCGAGCGGATCGAGGGCGCGGGTGGCGGCGAGCGCGGCGTCGGCCTCGGCGAGGCGATTGAGGCGTCGGAGGACGAGGACGCGGAG
>CAMLNJ010000006.1 GCA_946481225.1 uncultured Verrucomicrobiota bacterium
CGTGGGTGCCGGGGTGCAAGATCCTCATGCTAAATCTCCCGTGCAATCCCACGGGCGGCACCTGCGACCGCGTGCAACTGGAGGCCATCGCCGCCTTTTGCCGCGAGAAGGACCTGCTGGTCTTCAGCGACGAGATTTATTCGGAGCTCACCTTCGAGGGCACGCACACGAGCATCGCGAGCCTGCCGGGCATGCAGGAGCGCACGATTTTCCTGCACGGATTCTCGAAGGCCTTCGCGATGACCGGCTGGCGCATCGGCTACGCCTGCGGCCCCGCCGAGCTGATCGACGCGATGATGAAGGTGCATCAATACGCCATGATGTGCGCCTCGATCATCGCCCAGGAGGGAGCGCTCGAGGCCCTGCAAAACGGTTGGGAAAACGTCTGCGAGATGCGCGACCAGTATCACCGTCGCCGCGATCTCGTGGTGCGTCGTTTCAATGAAATCGGGCTCACCTGCCACTCGCCGCGCGGGAGCTTTTACGCGTTTCCGACGACGACCGGGATCGGCATGTCGGAAAAGGATTTCGCGGTCGGCCTGCTCAAGGAGGAGAAGGTCGCGGTGGTTCCCGGCACGGCTTTCGGCGTCAACGGCACCGGGCACGTGCGCGCCTGTTTCGCCACGAGTTACGAGCAGTTGATCGTGGCCTGCGACCGCATCGAGCGGTTCGTGAACGGGGCGCGCAAATAGGCCGCCGACGCGGCGGAGATTCTTGTTTTACCGAGCCGGGGGGCCTTGCGCTCCCCGGCTTTTCTTTTGGGCGCTCCCCCGCGGCGTTTCGGCGTGTCGGAGCTCGGCTGGTCGAACGCGATGGGCGAGGCTCGGTGTCCCATGAAACTCACCCGACTTCTTAGTTCGTTGGCCCTGTCGTGTCTTTTGGCGTTCGCCGCGCGCGCGGCGGAGTTTGAGGGCACCTTGAAATGGACGATCAGCACCGAGATCACCGATCCGGAGATGAAGGCGAAGATGGCCGAATCGCAGAAGCAAATGGCCGATCCCGAAAAGCAGGCCGAGATGAAGGCCATGCGCGAGAACCCGCAGGTGAAGGCGATGATGGAACAGAATCCGCAGATGCGGGCCGCGATGGAGGCGCAGGCCAAGATGGCCGAGGACGCCGCGGCCGGCAAAGGAGGCGACATGATGACCGCGATGATGCCGAAGGCCATGACGGTGCGCATCAAGGCGGGCAAAAGCCGGATGACCACGGAGGGTGGCGCGACGCCGATGGAGGTGCTCACCTTGCCCGAGCCGCCGGTCGCCTACCTGATCGATCGCAAAGGTCGGAGCTACTCCAAGCTGCCGACGGAGGAGGCGAAGCAAGCGAAGCCCGATGCGGAGAAGCCGCAATACAAGGTCACCAAGGGGACGGATTCGGCAAAAATCCTCGGCTACGCCTGCGACGAGTATCTGGTCGAGATCACACAGGAAGGGAGGACGATCCACAATCGGCTCTGGGCGACGGACGACATCCCCGGGCTCGATTCGAAGGCGTTGGCGAAGGCGCGCTTCGGCGGGCAGGACGCCGCCTACCTCGCGGAGGTGAAGGGGATTCCCCTGAAGATGGAGATGACCATGCCGCAGATGCGCATGACGATGCAGGCGACGGCCGTGACTCCCGGCAAGTTGTCGGATGCCGAGTTTGTCGTGCCGGAGGGTTTTGTGGAAAAGCCCTTCGCGGGAATGTCTGGTCCGAGAAACTAACTTATTTCAGGCCCGATGCCGTCAAGGCATCGGGCCTGAATCCGGCCTATCTATTGCTGGAAGCCCGCCGACGCCTACTTTGCGCGGGACGAGTAGAGCGCCACGAGGGCCGCGCCGATGGCTTGGGAAAGTTCGCCGAGCGTGGCGGGAACGATTTTCAAGCGGGCGCGTTGGGCGGGGAAAAGGTAGGGCTCGGCGGCGCGGCGGATGCCGTCGAGATAACGTTGGCGGAATTCCGGGGTCGTGCTCTCCGGATCGATGAGACCGCCGCCGATCACGACGACGCCTGGATCGAGGGCCATGCAGAGATTGGCCACATGGATGCCGAGGGCGCGGGCCTGGGTGTCGAAAATGTCGAGGGCGAGCGGATCGCCTTTTTGGGCGCGGCCGCGCAGAGAGAGAGCCTTGTGCTTCGGGGTCTCGTTGGACGTCGCGAGTTCGTGGCCGGGGTGGCGGGGGAGGTAGGCCTCGAGGTATTGGGGAAGGCCGGAGATGGTCGAGTAGGCCTCGATGCAGCCCCAGTCCCGGCCGCAGCCGCAGCGAAAGGCCGGGCCTTGTTCGAGACCGCGGCCGAGGAGGTGGAGCGGCACGGGCATGTGGCCGGCCTCCATGCCGGCCAAGTGGTCGCCCGAAAGCGGCAGTCCGTCGGCGTCGACGTAGGCGGCCCCCAGGCCCGAGCCCGCGGCGAGCATGAGCACGGTGGACCGGGTGTCGCCGCGCACGCGGGCGGCTTCGCCGACGCCACCGAAGTCGCCGTCGTTGCCGGCGTAGAGCGGGATCGGGCGTCCGGCGGCCCGGGCCAAGGCCGCGGAATAGTCGGCGTGAAAGTTCCAGCCGGCGAAGCTCTCGGGCAGGTTGGCGGATTTCTCGAGGACGCCGTAGCTCCGATAGGGGCCCGGGAGGGCGAGTCCGGCGGCGGCGACGCGGTCCCAGGAGAGGCCGTTGTCCCGCAGGAATCCTTCCGCGCCTTCCACCCAGCCGGCGACGACGGCGGCGGTGCCGAGCTGCGAGTTGGTCGAGCTTTGCCGGAGCTTGGTCGAAATCGGCGAGCCGTCGGCGAAGACTCCGCCGGTTTTGGACGTGGTGGCGCCGGAGTCGGTGCCGAGAAAAACATCAGGAGTGGAGGAGGGCATGGGATGCTTTGGGAAAAAATCGAGGCGGCGCCTACGGTTGATGGCGGGAGAGGATCTGTTTCCAAAGCGCCTCGGCTTTTTCGGCGGCGAGAGCGCGGGCGCGGGCGACCTCGGCCTCGCGGGCGGCGAGGTTTTGCGCGGCGATCTTGGCGAGGTCGTCGAGGTTGTAGAGGTAGACGTTGTCCAGTTTGGCCACGTCGGGGTCGATGTCGCGGGGAAGGGCGAGGTCGAGGAAGAGCCAAGGTTGCGCGCGGCGTTTGCCCTGCGCGGCGGCGAGGTCGGCGGCCAGGACGACGGCGTCCGGGGCGGCGGTGGAGCCGACGACGATGTCGTAGTCGCCGAGGTGGCGGGCGAAGTGCTCGAAAGGAAGCGCGGTGGCGTCGAGTTGTTGCGCGAGGGCGAAGGCGCGCTCGGGGGTCCGGTTGGAGACGGTGAGGGCGCCGGCGCCTCGGGAGCGGAAGGCCTTGGCGGTCTTTTCGCCGATGTCGCCGGCGCCGAGCAGGAGAACGCGGGTCTTGGAGAGCTCGCCGAAGATGGTGGCGGCGAGTTCGACGGCGACGTTGGCGACGCTCACCTGGCCTTCGCTGAGAGCGGTGTGGGTCCGGATGTGCTTCGCGGCTTGGAAGGCTTTTTGGAAAACGCGGTTGAGGACGGGGCCGGAGCGGCCGGCGGCCTGGGCCCGGGCGTAGGCGTCTTTTACCTGGCCGAAGATCTCGTTTTCGCCGAGGAGCTGGGATTCGAGGCCGGAGGCGACGGCGACGAGGTGGCGGATGGCGTTGGCGCCGGTGGCGTGGGCGCGGATGGCGGCGAAATCGGCGGGGGCGATGCCGGTGGTTTCACAAAAGGCCGACTCGAGGGCGGAGAGATCGGCGGGCGTGGCGGCGACGCCGTAGAGCTCGACGCGGTTGCAGGTGTTGAGCGCGACGAGCTCGGGCAGGCCGGCGGCGCCGAGGCGGGCGTGCAGGGCGGCCGCGCGCTCGGGTGGAAGCGCGAGTTTTTCCCGGACGGCCAGAGGGGCGGTGTGGTGGCTGGCGCCGAGGTGAAAGAGAAGGGGGCCGGCGGGCTGGCTCATCGCGTGGCGGCCTCCTTCAAGTCAACCGACGCGGGCGCGTGGCGGCTGGAGTCGACGGGGGCGATGGAAAGGAGGGCGGCGATGAAAAGGAGCGCGCAGGCGAGGGCCCAGCGGCGGCCGACGAGGCGTTGCGTGAGGCGAAGGGCGAGCGCGAGGGCGTAGGCGAGGAAGACGCCGACGGTGGCGAGGAGTTTGAAGACATCGACCGAGGCGGGTTCGCGCAGCCACCAGACGGAGCCGACGGCGAGGGAGGCGGCCAGGAGGGCGACGCCGGCGGCGAGCAGGCGCAGGCCGATGTGGTCGAGATCGCGGATCGAGGGCAGGAGGGCGTAGGCGCCGCCGACGCGCTTGCGGCGCAGGCCGTAGTCACGAATCCAATACATGCCGGCGACGAGGGCGAGCAGGCCGAAGACGCCGTAGCTGAAAAGGGCGAGGGCGGCGTGAAACTCGATCCAGGCGTTGCCGCCGAAGATATGCACGCGTTTGGCGGCGTCGAGGGCCGGGACGAGCAGGCCGCCGAGCGAGAGGCCGGCGGAGAGGAGGGCGGTGCCGTAGCCGAGGAGGCTGAGGCGGAAGGCGGGGCCGACGACGAGGTAGAGGGTGGCGGCGGACCAGGCGGTGAATTGGAGAAGCTCGAACGTGTTGCCGAGCGGGCAGCCTTTGACGGCCATGCCGCGGAGATAGAGGCCGAAGGTCTGGAAGGCGTAGCCGGCGGCGAGGGTGAGATACATGACCGCGCGGGAGTGCTTGCGCTCGCGAAGGAGCGAGAGCGTGCCGAGCGCGGCGCCCGCGAGGTAGCAGGCGGCGGCGAGCCAGAGCCAGGTGCGATCGGTGAGCGGCATGTCAGGTCGGCCACAAAAGCACGAAAGGGCTTAAAAGGAAGCCGGAGAAATGGCCGCAAGGGGCGAGGAAGGCGCAAAATTCGTTTTAACCGCGAATGGACGCGAAGAAACGCGAATGGACGGCGGACGGGCGGGTTGGAGTCTGAGGCGCCGGGCCGGGTTGCTGGTTTTCACTTCGGCGGCGTTTTCGACTTCCTTTTTCTCCGCTCGATTCGCGTGCATTCGCGTCTATTCGCGGTTTTCCGCATCAGGCGCGGCGGGCCGCCCAGAAGCGGCATTCGTCGGAGAAGGCGCGGACGGAGGCCGGTTCCTTGGCGACGAGTTCGCGACGCAGGTGGTCCTCGACGTGTCGCCAGCCGGTGGCGGCGAGGTCGGCGAGGATCTCGGCGCGGTCGGGCAGGTGCATGAAGGTGTCGCCGCAGTCGTCGCTGAAGCGACGGTCGCCGAATTCGCGGAGGCGCGGGTCCTGTTTGCCCGCGGCCCAGCGGCGGGCCTCGAGGCGCCAGCTCGCGCGCTCGGCGGGCGAGTGGTCGCGGTCGTGGGTGGTGAAGAGAAACGGGGCCCCGGGCGCGCAGACGGCGGCGAGCTGGCGGAGGGCGCGGCGGCGATTGCGGCGCAGCGGTATCTGCATGAGGCCGTTGAAGAGGAAGAGGCAGCCGGAGAAGAGCGGGGAGCGAGGAGCAAGGAGCGGGGAGCCGGGAGCGGCGGACGGGATGCGTGGGGCGGGGCTCGCCGCCGATTTAGTCGTGCTCCCTGCTCCCTGCTCTTTGCTTCCTGCTCCAAAAGCGGGGTGCGCGGCGAGTTTGGTGGCGTCGGCGTGGTGGAAGGTGATCGGCGCGCCGCGTTCGGCGGCGAGGGCGACAGCCTGGTCGACGAGTTCCTGGGCGAAGTCGAAGGCGGTGAGGTTTTGGTAACCGAGGGCGTGGAGGGCGACGCAGACGCGTCCGGCGCCGCAGCCGGCTTCGAGGAGGGCGGCGGATTTGTCGGTGAAGTGGCGCTCGATCATGATCCGCTCGCTGACCCAGAGGCCGATCTCGTGGGCGGCCTTGGCGTAGTGGACGACGGCGCGCAGATCGTTGAAGTCCTTGCGGACCTGGGCGGCGGTGATGGGGCGGCGGGAAGCGGAGGAGCGGGTCGGCACGTTTGCGGAGAGCCATGGTTAAGCTCTTCGCGGGCGAAGCGGGCAAGTGCGCGGTGGAGCGTGCCGCGGGAGCGGGCCGGTTTTTCGTGGGGGGTTGGGGGGGTGGGGGGTTTCGGTCCTGGGGGGGGGGGCACGTCTTCGTGACCGTAGCGTGTCACGAGCCACGGGCGGGGGCCCAGCCTGTCCCGTCCACCGGGAGCGCAGAATCTCCCCGATCTCGGCGCTCTGCTCGCGTGTGGTCTTTGGAAAATTGCTTCTATCGCGAAACGACCAGGCGGAGGAAGCGGCGGGGGTGGGCGGAGAGCGGCGAGGAGTCGGAGACGGTGACGGGGCCGGCCACGTTGTCGGCGCCGGTGCTGGTGAAGACGATTTCGGAGCCTTCGCCGGCCCAAGGGCCGGCGGGATCGTCGGCGGCGTAGACGGAGTAGGTGAGCGCGGGATCTGCGACTCGGGGGAAGGTAAGAGTCATGCGGTCGGCGGCGGAGTCCGCGGCGACGGTGGCGGACGAGCCCGAGTCGCCGGCGAGGGGTTCGGTGCCGAGGGCGTATTCGAGGAGGTTGGGGCGGCCGTCGGCGTCGGGATCGGCGAGATCGTGTGCGTCGCCGAGATTGGTGGCGGAGGAGAGTTTCGAGGCGCGCCAGTCGGAGAAAGGAGTAGAGGGCGCGACGTTGACCGTGAGAGCCGTGGGGCCGAGGTCGAAGTCGGCGGCTTGACCGGGAGCGAGACGGGTGGCGGTGAAATCGGCGAGGGTAAGATCGGTCGAGGCGTAGGTGACGAGCGTGTAGGTGCCGTTGCCCGGGGCGGAGTTGAGATCGAGGATACGACCGGAAGCGGAACCGGAGCCGCGAACGAGCGCGCCGCTCAGCGTGAGGCGGTCGGAGGTGGTGTCGGCACCCGAGAGGTCGAAGCCGAGGGTTCCGGCATCCCAGACGAGGGCGCCGGCGTTTGCGGTGAAGATGGTATTGCCGGTGCCGAGACTCAGTTCGCCGGCGGTGTGGTGGATGGTTCCGGCAAAGGCGCTGGTATCGCCGTCGAGGATGAGGGTGCCTTCACCGGCCTTGGTCAGGACGACGCTGGTGTCGGGTGCAATGAGGCGGACGCCACCGCCGAGCAGGACGTTGCAGGTGGCGTCGACGTCCAGGGTCTTGGCGCCGATTCCGCTTAGGGAAAGGTCGAGAGGCGCGAGCGGACTGCTGGTGCTCAAAAGGGCGGAGCGCCCGGGATAATTTCGGAGGGTGCCGCCGGTCCAGAGGATGCCGCGTTGAAGGGTGCCGATGTCGGTGCCGGAAGCGGTCACATCGCCCAAGGCGAGGCTGCCGCCGCCGAAACGGTAGACGTAGTTCGCCGTGCCGGTGATGTTGCCGGAGCCGAAGGCGAGGGAGGAGACGCGCGCGACGCCGCCGGTTTGCTGGATGGCGTAGTCGAGGTTGTCGGCCGCGCCGGATGAGGCGCTGCCGATGGTGAGATTTGTGACGTCGAAGGTGCCGGCGGAGAATTTTAGCGCGGCGGTCGCCGGGTAGGCGGGCACCCCGTTGCCGAGATAGAGATCGCCAATCTGCGCATCGAGGGTGCCGTCGGAGATGTCCATGATCGCCTCGCCGCGGGCGGCCACCGTGCTGGTGAAGTTTCCGATTTCGAGGGTGGAAATCCGGTTGAGGGCGGTGTTGCCGCGGAGCTTGAGCGTCGATCCGGGCGCCAAGGCGTCGAGTTTTCCCAAGCAACCGTTCACCCCCACGGAGAGTTGATTGATGTTGAAGGTGGCGTCGGCGCCGATGCGAAGACGGGCGCTGTTTTCGGTGGTCGTCGTGCCGGTGCCATAGTTTCCGATGTAGAGAGACATGGCGCCGGTGAACGTGCTCGAAGCGGGAAGGCGCATCTCGGTCTGCATGTTTGCGCCGCGGGCGGAGATGTCCAAGGACGAGCTGCCGTTGCAGACGAGATCTCCGTTGGTGAAGTCGACGAGGAGGGAGCTGTTGCTGCTCGAGACCGGAAGGTTGAAGCCGTCGAGCGTGAGGGAACTGAAGGTCCGGGAGTAGCCGCCCAGGTCTATCGTCGAGGTGATCGAGCTATTGGTCACGGTGGCGGAGCCGACCTTCAGCGAGAGGCTTTTGCCGGCGGCGGGGAGCGCCGACGCGCCGGTGAAGCGCAGGGTGGCCGCGCGAGTCAGGCCGGAAACGGCGGTGCCGGGGAGAAGACGAAGGGAAAGGGTGCCGGTGCTGCTGTTGGCTCCGGAAAACTCGATCGTGCCGCGAGCGAGCAGGTCGAGGGACAGCAGTTCGGTGATGGGGCCGGCGATGTTCAGCCGGCCGATGTCGGAGGCGTTCGCGAGGGAAAGGACCTTGGTCGAACTCCATGCGCCCAAACCTCGACCGGCGTTCAGATCCACGGGAACGGCGGGGTTCACGGGATCGGCGAGCAGCGTCGAAGATTCGAAGAGGTGCAGGTCGTTGCTTGCGGCGCCGAGATCCTGATCCGACCCGATGGAGAGGGTTCCGCCGGCAAGCCCGACGTAACCCGAGAATCCTTGGGCATGCGGGTTGTCGCGAAAGCTCAGGGTGCCGTTGCCTTCTTTGGTAAAGCCCGAGGTGCCTTCGAGCCGGGCGAGGATGCGGAGCGTGCCGGAGTTGACTCGGAGGCTCGGAGGGGCGCCGCCGCCAATCAGCGTGAGGACGTCGGTGTCCGTGGCGGCGTCGCCGAGGACGACGGAGTTGGCGGGATTGTTGTTGGAAACGTTGATCCTGGAGACGGTGAAGGGGCTTCCTTGCAGATTGACCGTGCGGTTGAGGCCGGGGGTCGCGGTGGTGTTGTTGATCGTGACGTTCGCCGAAGAGAAGTTCGGGACGACGCCGGTCGACCAATTGCCGGGGACGTTCCACTCGCCGGGGTTCTGGCCTTGCCAAGTTTGGGCCTCGCCGCGACAGGCGAAGGCCAAGGCCAACGCAACGAAGAGCGAACGCGAAAAAAGGGGGGCCAAGCGCATGCGGCCCATGCGTGGGGTAAATCACCTATTCGTCAAGCTGGCCCTTGGCTGACCGCGGCTTACGGCTGCTTTTACGAAGCTTTTCGACGCCAGGAGGCGAGGAACATGCCGTTGGCGTCGAGTTCGTGGGGCCAGAGGAAGGTGCCGGTCGGCAGGCCGGCGTTGTTGGGGAGGCCGGGGAGCGGGACGGGCTCGAGTTCGGGGTGTGCGGCACTGAAGGCCTTCACGATGTCGGTCGTCTCGGCTCGCGTGATCGTGCAGACGGCGAAGACGAGGCGGCCGCCGGGCTTGAGGGCCTTGTGCGTGTTTTCGAGCAACTGGAGCTGGATCTCGGCGAGCTCCTTCACGTCCTGCTCCGTGAGGGTCCAGCGCGCGTGGGGGTTGCGCTGCCAGGTGCCGACTCCGGAGCAGGGGGCGTCGACGAGGATGCCGTCGAACTTGGTTTTCGTGGGCAGGAAGGGGCCGCCGTTCCAGGTGACTTGGCGGAAGTTGAAGGCTTGGGCGCGGGCGGCGCGTTTGCGCATGTTGGCGAGGCGGCCGGTGTGGCGGTCGGAGGCCCAGATGACGCCCTTGTTGTTCATCAGGTCCGAGAGGTGGAGGGTCTTGCCGCCTTCGCCGCAGCAGGCGTCCCACCAGGTCTCAGTCGGGAGCGGCGCGCAGGCGTGGCCGACGAGTTGCGAGGAGAGGTCCTGGATCTCGAAGAGGCCTTTTTTGAACTCCTCGCTTTTGAAGAGGTCGCTCGGGCCGGTGTAGCGCGCGGCGGTGACGGGAAGGGCGGCGGGCGGGAAGGTGAAGTCGGCGGGCAAGGTGGCCGGCGTGGCGTGGCGGAGGGCGCGGACGACGGAGGCGGCGAACTCGCGTTGCGGGCGGATCCAGAGCGTGGGCGGACGCTGAAGTTGGCGGAGGCAGGCGAGGCGGGCTTCGGGAGAGGGGAAATCGATGGCGGCGAGAGCCCAGTCGGGTATGACGCGGGCGGAGAGGGTCTCGGGTTTGATCGCGGCGGGATCGGCGTCAAAGCGGCGCTGGAGATCGAGGGCGGCGAGGACGCGCCGGGGCAGCGCGCTGGAGTCGTCGAGCCAGCGCAGCCAGCGGTAATAGGCGAAGACGGCGCCGGTGAGCGCGCGCTTCTCGTGCGACTCGAGCTCGCGATTGGAGCCGACCTCGCGGCGCAGGACGGCGTCGGCCGGTTCTTCGGGCGAGACTTGGGAAACGAGGTGGGCGGCGCGCTGGGCGAGGGCGGTGGACATGGGACGGAAGCGGGGAGCAGGGAGCGGGGAGCGAGGAGCCGCAAGCCGGGAGCGCGGCGCCGCGGCGGCCGGCGGGGCGGAAGGGCCGGCGCACGACATCCGGAGCCGGACGCTCCGGCCACTGGTTTCGGCCGCGCGGGGTTCAGCGACCCTTGCCGAAGAGCATGACGTGGACGGTCTTCATGACGATGGCGGCGTCGAGGTGGAAGCTGTAGTGACGGATGTAATACAGATCGTATTCGAGCTTGCGCAGGGTGTCGTCGAGGTTCGCGCCGTAGGGGTAGTTGACCTGGGCCCAGCCGGTGATGCCGGGGCGGACAAGGTGGCGAAAGTGGTAGCAGGGGATCTGTTTTTCGTAATCCGAGACGAGGAGGTCCCATTCGGCCCGGGGGCCGATCATGCTCATGTCGCCCTTGAGGACGTTCCAGAGCTGCGGGAGCTCGTCGAGGCGGGAGACGCGGAGAAAATGGCCGACGCGGGTGATGCGTTTGTCGCCCTTGGCGGTGTAGCGGGCGCCTTCCTGCGCGACGCGCATGGTGCGGAGCTTGTAGAGCGTGAACGGCTGGCGATGGCGGCCGACGCGGGTCTGGCGGAAGAAGACCGGTCCGCCGTCGTCGACGAGGACCGCGATGGCGGCGAGCGCGAGGAAGGGGGCGGAAAGGAAGAGGACGACGAGGGCGAGGGAGACGTCGGAGACGCGTTTGACGCGTTCGAAAAAGGGTTCGCGGGCGAGGGAGAAGCCTTCCTGGAAGAGCCAGGTCTGGTTGATCCGATAGAGGGGGATCTTGCGCCAGTTCACCTCGTGGAAAAGCTCGAGCGTG
This sequence comes from uncultured Verrucomicrobiota bacterium, assembly GCA_946481225.1. Next base: position 10,940 of record CAMLNJ010000006.1, read on the forward strand.
TAGGTGGGGACGCCGGCGAAGTGGAGCCGGACGAGGCGCTGAGGGAGACCGGGAGGGAGTTCGCGCGAGGATTCGCGGAGGATGATCGCCTCGGCGCGGAGTTGGCCGGATTCGATCTGGTCGAGCACTTCGGCGAGGGCGGGGTGGCCGGGCGCGGCGTCCGCAGGGGTGGCCGCGGCGGCATGCACGGGGCGGTTGAAGCCGACGCGGGCGCATTCGGCGCCGAAGGCCGCGGAGCTGTCGGGATCGCCCACGAAGACGACGGCATGGTGCCGCATGACGGCTGCGCGACGGAGGGCGAGCACGCGGCGCATTCCGAGGCCCAGCGGGGCGACCAGGAGAAAAGAGAACGCGCTGACGATACGGCTTTGTTGGAGCGAGAAGCCGCCGGTGAGGAGCACGTAGGTCACCAGGACCGTGCCGAGGGCGGCGGCAAGGATCGCGAGCAGATGCTGGCTGGCGTAGTCGAGGGAGAGGAAGTCGGTGCGGGGGGAATAGCCGTCGATCAACGCGAGGCCGACGAGCACGAAGGCGGCGGGAACCAGCAGGGGCCAGAGGAGCGGCGAGGAGAAGTCCGCGATGCCGCGCAGGATCGCGACGGTGTTGAAGGCCGCAAACACGCTCGCGACATCTCCGAAAAGGAGGGCGGTGGAAAAGCGGCGGCTGGGTTTCATCGGACGTGAGTCTTGTCTTTCGGATGTGTAATAAAAGGGTAAACCAAGGTGAATGATGGATTCAACGGGGGCGCCGGCAAGTCCGGGCTGGGCGGGAACCCTTTTTGACACGCCTACGCCTCTGGAGTGATCGCCGCTCCGGTATTATGAATTTCAACCTGGGCGCCTGGAAAAGGGAGCCGGGTCTGCTTAGGATGATCGTTATCCCCATGACATCGACCTCCTCCTCCCGTCGCCCGGTGGTGCTCTATGCGGAGAATGATGAAAACGACGCTTTGCTGATGCACACCTGCTGGAGGCGCGCGGGACTGGAACCGGCCCTGCAAGTGGTGGCGGATGGATACGAGGCGCAGGAGTATCTCGCCGGGGCCGGGCGTTATGCGGATCGCGAGGCGTATCCGTTTCCAACGCTCGTGTTGCTCGACCTGTTGATGCCTGGCCGCTCCGGGCTCGAGGTCCTGGCCTGGGTGCGCGAGCGGCCGCGTTTCGACGCATTGCCGGTGTTGATCCTCAGCCTTTCGTATCAGGAGCGGGACCGAGCGGAGGCGCTGCGGCTCGGCGCCAACGATTATGTGGTGAAGCCCACGGGGTTGGCGGGCTTCGTGGACACGCTGCGGGGCTGGCGGGAGCGCTGGTTTTCGAGTTTGGAGGGCCGCGTTTGAATACGGCGCCGATTCGAGGGCGTATCCAGTGACGGCGGCCGGATAGCGAAGTCTCTCGCAGGTGATTGCGCGGCTCGGCGGTCTTGTCGCGTTTAGACGGCGAACTGGCGTTGAATGCTGGCGGCGATGTCGGCGAGTTTCACCGGTTTGGTGATGTAGTCATCCATGCCGGCGGCGAGGCAGGCTTCGCGGTCGCCTTGGAGGGCGTTGGCGGTGAGGGCGACGATGACGGGCTGGCGTTCGCCGGGGATGTGCTGGCGGATCTCGCGGGCGGCCTCGAAGCCGTCCATCTCGGGCATCTGGAGGTCCATGAAAACGAGGTCGTAGGGCCGGTTCTCCAAGGCGCGGATGGCTTCGCGCCCGTTGGCGACGGCGTCGGCGCGGTAACCGAGGCGTTCGAGGAACCGGAGGGCGACCTTTTGGTTAACGAGGTTGTCCTCGACGAGCAGGATGGAGAGGGGGAGGGAGTCGCCGACGCGTTCGATCTCGAGCGGGGCCAGGCCGGGCGTGCGGGGCGAGGGTTCGAGGGAGAGGAACTGGCGCAGGGAGGCGAGCACGTGGCTGGTGCGGGCGGGGCGGGCGAGCGAGGCGTGAACGGGACCGATCTCGCCCGGTTTTTGCGGCGGGTGGCCGGCGGGGTGCAGCCAGAGGACCGGGATGCCGAGGGGGCGGAGCGCGGACAAGATCGTCGAGCGCGAAGCGGAATCGAGGAGCAGGGCCGCGTCGACCACCGCGACGGAGGGCGGGGTGGCGGTTCCTGCGAGCAGCTCGCGCGTCTCCGCCGGGGTGGAGGCGGCGAGGACGGGGCCGAGGTTCGCCGCGATCTGCTCGGCGAGGCGGCGGCGGTTGAGCGGATGGGACTCCAGCAGGAGGACCACGGGGCGCGGATCGGGGAGGGGCGGGCCCGGGATCTCGACGCCGGGTTTGGCGGGGCGAAGGGAGAGGGTGAAGCTGAACCGCGAGCCTTCGCCCGGCGCGCTGGAGACCTCGATGTGGCCGCCGAGCAGCTGGGTGAGGCGGTGGCAGATGGCGAGGCCGAGACCGGTGCCGCCGTATTTGCGGGTGGTGGAGGAGTCGACTTGCGAGAAGGGCTTGAAGAGCCGATCGGCGCGCTCGCGAGGGATGCCGATGCCGGTGTCGCGGACGTGGACGAGAAGCGTGCGCGGTTGCTCGGGGTGAGGGAGGAATTCGATCGAGACGGAGCCGGCGGGGGTGAATTTGACGGCGTTGTTGATCAGATTCGCCATGATTTGGCGGAGGCGGGTGGGGTCGCTCTCGATCCAGGCGGGCAGGGTGGGGTCGATGCGGTAGGCGAGGTCGATGCCGCGGCCGGCGGCCACGGGGGCGAAGAGCTCGACGGTCTCCTCGACGCAGGAGACGAGGTCGAAGGGAATTGTTTCCAGTTCGAGATGGCCCGACTCGATCTTGGAGAAATCGAGGATGTCGTTGATGATGGTGAGGAGGGTCTCACCGGACTGGCGGATGGTGTTGACGGAGTCGCGTTGGTCTTCGGTGAGGTGGGTGTGCAGGAGGAGGCTGGTCATGCCGATGACGCCGTTCATCGGGGTGCGGATCTCGTGCGACATGGACGCGAGGAAGTCGCTCTTGGCGCGCGAGGCGGCGTCGGCCTCGATCTTGGCGCGGCGGAGTTCCCGCTCGGTTTCGACGCGCTGGGTGATGTCGACGGCGAGGAGGATGAGGTGTTCGAGGCGGCCGTCCTCGGCGTAGACGGGCTGGAGGTCGAGGGAGAGGTCGTAGCGGCGGCCGGAGCGCGCGCGGCAGGAGACGTCGCAGGCGATGGCCTCGCCGGCGTCCACGGCCTGACGGAGGCGGAGGGAGGCGGCGGAGTCGTGGGCGGCGATCAGGTCGATGGCGGGGCGGCCGGCGATCTCGGGAAGGGTGGGGCCGAGGAGGCGGGTGAAGGCTTCGTTGACCCATTCGACGCCGCCGTCGGGGCGGGCGATGACGACGACGTTGTCGGTGCGGGCGGCGACGAGGCCGAGCTTGCGTTCGGCGAGCTGGGAGGCGCGAAGGGCGGCCTCGGCCTGGCGGCGTTCCTCGACCTCGGCGCGGAGGAGCGCGTTGGCGCGCTCGGTCTCGCGCTGGCCGCTTTTCGCGACGCGGGCGAGGTGGACGGAGAGGCCGAGCAGGAAGGTGATGCCGAGGCCGGTGACGAGGGCGACCTCGGGCAGGCGGCGGCGGGTGAGGTGGTCCCTCTCCTTCGGCGGAGAAAAGGCGAGGACGATGCGGCGGTCGAAGATGGTGAAGTCTTTCTCCAGCGCGCCCGGGATCGGGTCCGCGTTTCGTTGCTTGCGGGAATCGTAGACGTCGAAGTCGCGGACGTTCGCCAGGCCGCCGTGCCTGGATTCGGTCCGGGCGGACACCGTGACGCTGAACGTGTGCTCGCCCGAGATGCGGAGGCGTTTGTCGAGCTCGGCGAAAAATTGCTCGTAGGTGAAATCCGCCGAGGCGTAGCCGCTGAGGCCGCCCAGCTTGGGAACGGGGGCGTAGATCGAGAATCCGAGGCCATGGCCCCGGATCTGAAAACTGCTGGAGACGGCGGGCTGGATCCTGGCGGCCCGGAGCGCCTCGGCGCGGGCTTCGTCGCGGCCGTGTTCGTAGCCGGCGAGGGCTTCGTTTCCATGGACGGGGTTGAACCATTCGGTGCGCCCGGCGGGATCGAGCCAGGCGAGGGAGATGGCGCCGGGCGCCTCCTGCATGAAGCGCTGGGCGTCCGATTCGCGGATGACGGCGCCGCCCTTGTCCTCGAGCAGGCTCCAGCTAAGGGCGATGCGTCCGAGCGCGGCGGCCTGCCGCTCGATCTCGAAGTGGATTTTGGCGGCGAAGTTCTCGATCTGGTTGTTCGTCTCGCTGGTGGTGTAGAACGTCTCGCGTTCGCGCAGCCCGAGCCAGAGGAGGACGGTCAGGGCGCCGGAGGCGACGACGACGGGGAGCGGTATCCAGCCGGGCGGGGCGTCGGTATTGTCGCGATGGATACGCCAGGCCCCGGCCAGGAGCGCGAGGCCGAGGGAAAGGGTCAAGGCGCCGGACAGGGGCGAGGTCGCGTCGATGTCCCAGACGGCGCCGCTCGGCAGGCCGAGCAGGTGCCCTGCGACGCCGGAGCTGCCCACGGCGGCGAGCAGGGAGCCCGCCAGGCCGAGCGTGAGGGCGCGACGAAGCGGCCGGGCTCCCGTCAAGGGGCTGGCGACGAGCCCGGCGAGGACAAAGCCGACCGCGTCGGCGGGCGACATCCGGCCCGGCTGCCGCAAGGGGGCCGCCAGGTGGTCGTTGGCGAGAAACTGGTCGATGCCGAACTCGAGGCCGAAAAGAGACTGGACGAGGGTCAGCAGGCCGATCGCGGCCGGAGCCAGGGCCAGCCAGCCGACGAACCGCGACGGACGAGCCTGCGCCACGAGGACGAGGCCCAGAAGCAGGTAGCACAGGGCGGCGTTGGCCTTGACCGGCTCCAGATGGGGAAGGCCCTGCACGAGGGCGTCGACGCCCAGCCACCAGCCGGCCAAAACGAGCAAACCGCCCCCCGCGACCACCCACCCCGAGAGAGAAGCCAGCCGTCGCGACCAGTTCGGCTGGAGGAGCAGCGGGTGCGAAAGGGCCTTCATAGAGCGGGGTAAGCACCCTAGGACCGCCCGTTCCGGCCGGGCGAGGGGAATTTCCGGCTGCGTGAGACTACGGCGGCCCCCTTCGTTCGCCGCGGCGGGCGCGGGGAGGGCGGCGCCGCGCCGCGGCTAGGGCGTGTCTGGGAAAGAAAGCCGGGCCATCGCTGACGCTCTACGAGTGAAGCGAGAAAGCGAGTTGGGCCGGCGTTGCCCTCGGCGGCACGGGCCGCTGGCCCGCCTCCGCCTCCGTCGCCTTGGCCGAACTCGCTTTCTCGCTCACGCTGGCCCGACTTCTTTCCCAGACACGCCCTAAGGCCGGCGGAATGGAACAAGGGGAGATGCCGGGGCTTGTGTTTATCCGCGCCGGCCGTGAGATGCGGTTTCCTTTTTCGACATGCCCGCCGCCCGCATCGCTTCCATCGCTCGCAAAACCGCCGAGACCGACATCAAGCTCCGCTTGGGCGTCGACGGCGCCGGCCGTTCCAACATCGCGACCGGAGTGCCGTTTTTCGACCACATGCTGACGCTTTTCGCGAAGCACGGGCACTTTGATCTCGATGTCACCTGCGTGGGCGACGTGGCGGTGGATTACCACCACACGGTCGAGGACGTGGGCATCGTGCTGGGCGAGGCGTTCAAGCAGGCGCTCGGGGACAAGCGCGGCATCGTCCGATACGGCTTTTTCTACGTGCCGATGGACGAGTCGCTGGCGCGCGTCGTCGTCGATCTCTCCGGGCGCGCGGCGCTGGTCTACGACGTGGTCGCGCCGACGATGTATGTGCGCGACTTCAATCTCATCCTCGTGAAGGAGTTTTGCCGCGCTTTCAGCAACGCCCTCGCGTGCAATTTGCATGTGAAACTCGATTACGGCGAGGAGCCGCACCACGTCGCCGAGGCCATTTTCAAGGCCCTCGCCCGCGCGCTCGACGCGGCGGTGAAGATCGACCCGCGCTCGGCGGACCAGGTGCCGAGCACGAAGGGGTTGATCTGACGCGCGTTTCCGGCTCCTTGCTTCAGCTTCTCCGCTCCCCGCCTCCGCCCAAATGATCGCCGTCATCGACAACGGAATCTGCAATCTGCGCTCCGTGACCAAGGCCCTCGAGGCCGTGGGCGCGGAGGTGCGCGTCGTGCGCACGCCGATGGAGGTCGAGGCGGCGGACGCCGACGGCCTCGTGTTGCCGGGCGTGGGCGCCTTGCGCGATTGCGTCGCCTCGCTGCGCTCCACGGGGCTTGATCGCACGGTGCGCGAGTGGATCGCCGCCGACCAGCCCTTCCTTGGCGTATGCCTCGGAATGCAGGCGCTTTTCGAGCACTCGGAAGAGGGCGGCGGTGCCGGAACCGAAGGCCTCGGCATCTTCCCCGGCCGCGTGATCCGGTTCGTGCGTCCGCCGGAGTTCAAGATCCCGCACATGGGGTGGAACGAGGTGCGTTTCACGCAGGTCGACTCGCCGCTGCGCGCGGAACTCCGCGTCGAGGGCGAGGCCTTTTATTTCGTGCACAGCTTCCATTGCGTGCCCGCCGACGCCGCGTTGGTGCTCGCGGAGTGCGACTACGGCGGCGTGTTCACCGCGGCGATCGGTCGCGGACGCGTGTTCGCCACGCAGTTTCACCCGGAAAAAAGCCAGGCCAAGGGCCTGCAGATCTACCGCAATTTCGCCTCGGTGGCGGCCAGGGCGGCGACGGGCGGTTGAGGGGGAGCGGCTTGGTGGAAAAGCCGCCATCCCTTTCCAAGGGCGCCGGTCGCCATTGACGAGGACGGCGGGCGTGCCCCTTTTTCGCGCTTCTTCAACTATGGAATTCCTCGCTCATCCCGAAACTTGGGTCGTCTCGCTGCTCACGCTCACGTTGCTCGAGATCGTCCTCGGCATCGACAACATCATCTTCATCTCGATCCTGGCCGGCAAACTGCCGAAGGATAAGCAGGCCAAGGCCCGCCAGCTCGGCCTGGGCCTCGCCCTCATCACGCGAATACTGCTGCTTTGCAGCATCAACTGGTTGATGGGCCTGACCACGCCGCTGTTCACCTTCCCCTTCGTCGGCCACGCGGTGACGGGTCGTGATCTGATCCTGCTCATCGGCGGCCTCTTCCTCGTCGGCAAGAGCGTGGTTGAAATACATGAGAAGCTCGAGGGCGAGGAGGGCCACGCCAGCTCCGGTGCCAAGGTCGCCTCGTTTGGCGCCGTCATCGTGCAGATCCTGCTGCTTGATATCGTCTTCTCGCTGGACTCCGTGATCACCGCGGTAGGCATGGCCAACCACCTCTGGGTGATGGTCGTCGCCGTCGTCCTCGCCCTCGGCGTGATGCTCGTCTTCGCCGGGGCGATCAGCGATTTCGTCAACCGTCACCCGACG
>CAMLNJ010000007.1 GCA_946481225.1 uncultured Verrucomicrobiota bacterium
TTATGGGCTGGGGGGGGGCGACTGGGACGCGAACGGGGCGCGGGGGGAAACGGACTGGGATGCGGGCGGCCGCGCGTGGGGATGGGGGCGCGGCCGCCGGCGTCGGTTAACTTACTTCACGAATTTCCATTGCTGGTTGTAGCTGCCGCCGCTGCTCCAGTTTTCCATGACGGCGCCGTTCGTGGTGGCGCCGCCGGTGTCGAGGCACTTGCCGTTGCCGCGGTTGGTGAGCTTGAAGTAGCCGCTGTCGGTCTGGGTGAGCGTCCACTGCTGGTTGTAGCTGCCGCCGTTCGACCACTGGCCGACGGCGGTGTCGTTGGCGGTGTTGCCGAGGGTATCGAGGTATTTGCCGCCGGTGACGCACTGGAGCTTGAAGTAGCCGCCGGAGACGAGGGTCACGACCCACTTCTGGTTGTTGCTCCCGCTGCCGTCGTGCTGGCGGACGGTGGCGCCGTCGGTGGTGGCCCCGTAGTTGTCGAGGTATTTGCCGCTGGCTCGGTTCAAGAGCCGGTAGGTGCCGGGGGCGATGCCGATCGTGGGGTCGTCGAGTCCCATGTCGCGGCGCATGGCGCCGACCATGCCGATGTTGCGTTCGGGGTAGACGCCCTCGGAGTCATAGTTCCAGCCGTAGGGCCAGAAGTGGTTGGTGTCGGCGCCGAGCGTGGCGCTGTCGCCGTCGAAGGCCTTGACGCGGGCGAGGCCGTTGACGCCGGTCCAGGAGTTGCCGGAGCGGTTGTTGTTCCACGCGGTGTGGCCGCCGCCGATGGCAAGATAGTGGGCGAGTTCGTGCTGGGCGACGCGGGCGTTGCGCGAGCCGCCGAACTGGATGCGCCAGCCCCAGCTGGCCTGGGCGGTGGGCACGCCGGGGACGTATTCCACGGGGACGTTGGAACCGTAATTGGCGTAGGTGTTGTAGCGGCCCACGGCGGTGTTCATCGAGGCGGCGATTTGGTCGCGGATGCCGGTGTCGGAGGGGACCGAGACCCAATGCCAGGTCATGGCGGCTTGCGCGGTGACCGCGGCGAACGCCAGGGCCGCGAGTGCGAGTAGTTTTTTCATGCGGATATCTTGTCGGGGTTGGGGGTTGTGAAGCCACCGGTGGACGGTGGACCGTCCACTTTAACAAGCCCGGGCCGCGCCCTGAATGGCCAAAACCCAACGTCGCATTTGCGAAACCCACCTTTCCTCGGGGATTACCCCGAAGGCGGGCGTTCGCGCCCGGTGAAGCGTTCGCGGAAGCGGCCCGGCGGATGCCCGGTGCGTTTCTTGAACATCGCGGAAAAGGCGAAGGGGTCGCCGTAGCCGACGGAGGCGGCGATGTGCTCGACCTTGTGGTCGGTGGTGAGCAGGAGCTCCGCGGCGCGTTGGAGCCGGAGCTGGGTGAGGTGCTGCATCGGGCTGCGGCCGAGCTGCCGTTGGCAACTGCGTCGCAGGGCCTCGCCGCAGCAGCCGGCCTCGGCGGCGAGGCGATCCACGGTCCAGTCCTCGTCGAGCGAGGCGGCGACTTTTTCCCAGACCACGCGGAGGCGCTCGGGTTTTTTGCGCGGCCGGGCGAGGCGCAGCATCTGCCGGTGCACGAGGGCGCACCAGTGCTCCATGCAGGCGGTCTCGCCGCGACGATCGAGGCATTCGTGGCGGAGGCCTTCCACGGCGTGCAGGAGCGGTTTGGGATCGTGCTCGGCAAGGATGGGCGAGGCCGGGGCGAGAAGGGGTTCCTGGCGGGCGGGCCAGCGGTAGCAGACCCAGACGAGGCGCCAGGCCTCGTCGCCGATCGCGTGGTATCCGGCGGCGGCGTCTTGCGGCAGGAGCGCGGCGTAACCGGGCCGGAAGATGCGCCAGCGACCCTCGATCAGGATACGACCTTCGCCGCCGAAGCAGGCGAGCAGTTCAAAGGCGCGGGTGTGGCGACGCAGGAAGCAGTAGGGCGCGAAGGCATCGACGATCCCCAGATGCAGGATGTTGTAGCGAGGAAGGACGGGGCAGAGCGGCGCGCCGTCGAGCCAGAGTTGCGAGGCGGAGCCGGGCGCCTGCACCGCGCGATGCACGGTGCGGTCGCCGAGGACGGTCAGGTCGGAGACCGTCGTCGGCGCCGCGGGCGAGGCCGAGAGAGTAGAATGCGGGGTAAACATTCCGGGCGGTGGAGGGGCGCCGGATATCCGGACGCCGGATGCCGTATGGGCTGGGGTAATAGGCCCAATAGGAAGGAGGCCGTCGAAAGAGAAGTCCGTTTACGGGAAGGGCCGGGAGGGTGGACTTTTTGCATAACTAATTCGCAAATCGTGCCGCGGGTGGCGGCGGAACAGACGCGGGGCTGCACGGACGGGCGGGCGGATTGTCGTCGGTCTCGTCGCGGCCACGGCCGCTGAACTCTTTGGAGCAGCAGGAGCCGCGGCCGGCGTAGCACTCGGCGCAGAGCGTCTCCCCGTCGAAGCGGTAGGCGCCGAAGCAGCCGCAGGCGTCGCAGACGGCGGAGGGATCGAGGCGGAATTCGGTGGAATCGGACATGGCGGATCGTCACACGGTGACGCGTTGCGGCGGCGTGGCGAACGCGACCGCGACTGCGCAACGAAGAGAACAAGCGCGAGGATTGGCCCGCGCGGGAGCGAGGGGATAGATGGCAGGGCGAAGCGGGGCCGGGTCTTCCTTCCGCCTAGAGTCCCGGTCGCCCCTTTCGTCACCCCATGAAGCTCCTCTCGCTCCTGCTCTTTTCCGCCGCCTGCGTCCGGGCCGCGGTTTCGCATCCGGCTATCGTCCGGGCCGAGTTGATCAATCCCGGCGCGCCGTATCCGGAGTGCCACGCCTCGACGATCGCGGAGGCGGCGCCGGGGAAACTCGTGGCGGCGTGGTTCGGGGGGACGAAGGAGCGCAATCCCGACGTATGCATTTACGTCGCGCGCCATGAGGACGGGCGCTGGTCGCCGGGTGTGCAGGTCGCCGACGGCCTGCAGGCGGATGGCGCCGCCCGGATGCCAACCTGGAACCCGGTGCTCTTCGCGCCGAAGGGGGCGCCGTTGCAGCTTTTCTACAAGGTCGGGCCGAATCCGCGCGAGTGGCGGGGCATGGCGATGGCGTCGGAAGACGGCGGCAGAACCTGGGGCGAGCCGCGGCGCCTGCCGGAGGGAGTGCTCGGGCCGATCAAGAACAAGCCGGTGCGGCTCGCGGACGGCTCGTGGCTCTCGCCGAGCAGCACGGAGGGCAACAAGAGCGCCGAAGGGAACAAGGACGCGGAGGGTTGGCTCGTGCACTTCGAGCGCTCGCGCGACGGAGGGCGGACTTGGGAGAAGATCGGTCCGGTGAGAAAGGGGCCGGGCTTGGACGCGATCCAGCCGAGCATCCTGTTTCATCGCGACGGGCGCCTGCAGGCGCTTTGCCGGACGAAGCAGGGCGTGATCGCGCAGACCTGGTCGGAGGACGGCGGGCAAACGTGGAGCGGGTTGACGGCGATTCCCTTGCCGAACCCGAACTCGGGCACCGACGCGGTGACGCTCGCGGACGGGCGGCAGTTGCTGGTCTACAACCATTCGGCGCATCGCGCGGACGAGGCGAAGGGAGACCGGTGGCCGCTCGACGTGGCGGTGTCGGAGGACGGGCTGAGCTGGCGGCGAGCGGTCACGCTCGAGGACGAGCCCTGCAAGAGCGGCTACGCCTACCCGGCGGTGATCCAGGCGGCGGACGGGCTGGTGCACGTCACCTACACGGTGGATCGTCGCGCGATCAAACACGTGGTGCTCGATCCGGCAAAGCTATGAAGGGGTGTCTGCGTTTGACGGTGATGTTTGCGGCGACGGTGCTTCGTCTGGCGGCGGACTATCGCGTGGAGCGGCCGATGTGCGAGCTGGCGGTCGATCCGCTTGGCGTGGACGTGGAGCGCCCGCGGCTTTCGTGGCGGGTCGCGTCCGACGAGCGCGGGCAGCGGCAGACGGCGTGGAGGGTGTTGGTCGCGTCGTCGCCGGAGGCGCTGGCGGCGGATCGCGGCGATTTGTGGGACAGCGGGCGCGTCGAGGGGGATCGCACCACGCTGGTGCCTTACGCGGGGCGGGCGCCGGCTTCGTCGCAGCGCGTGTTTTGGAAGGTGCGGAGCTGGGACAGCGAGGGGCGGCCCTCGGCGTGGAGCGGGCCGGCGAGCTGGACGACGGGCTTGCTCGCGCCGGAGGACTGGCGGGCGAAATGGATCGCGGCGAGCGGGAGCGAGCGGCTGGAGAACATGCTGCTGAGGCGCGAGTTCTCGGTGCGGACCGGGCTGCGGCGCGCGCTCGCGCATGTGTCGGGGCTCGGGCACTATGAGTTGTTTCTCAACGGCGCCAAGGCGGGGGAGGATCTGCTTTCGCCGGGCTGGACCGACTACAAGGACACGGTGCTCTACGACACGCGCGACGTGACCGCGTTGTTGTGCGAGGGGGCGAACGCCGTGGGGATTTCACTGGGCAACGGCATGCTGCACGTGACGCGGCCGGAGGGGCGTTTCGCGAAGTTCAAGGGCTCCTTCGGGCGGCAGCGGGCGATCCTGCATCTGCGGCTCGAGTATGCGGACGGCTCGGTCGAGACGGTCGCAACGGACGAAACGTGGAAGACGCGGGCCGGCCCGATCACGTTTTCGAGCATCTATGGCGGCGAGGATTTCGACGCGCGGCGGGTGCCGGCGGGGTGGGATCGGCCGGGCTTCGACGACGCGGGCTGGACGCGGGCGGCGGTGTTCGACGGCGAGAGCGGGGTGTTGCGCGGGCAGAGTCATGCGGCCGAACCGGTGGCGCCGATCGAGACGATGGCGGTGGCGGCGACGCGCGAACTCGGGCCGGGCGCGGTGCTCTACGATTTCGGGCAGAACGCGTCGTTCATGCCGCGGATAACGGTGAGCGGGCCGGCGGGCTCGGCGGTGAAGCTGACGGGCGGCGAGGTGGTGAACGAGGACGGCACGATCAACCGCGGCACGATGGGCGGGGCGCATCGCGGCAGCGCGTGGTGGCAATACACGAAGGCCACCGACGGTGAGGAGAGCTGGTTCCCGCAGTTTTATTATCTCGGGTCGCGGTATGTTTATGCGGAGCTCCTGCCGGCGACGGAGGGCGGCCCGCGGCCGAAGGTGGAATCGGTCGAGATGGTGGTGGTGCATTCGACGGCGCGGCCGGCGGGGCGCTTTGCGTGTTCGGACCCGACGCTGAACCGCATCCGCGAGCTCGTGCGCTGGGCGCAGCGTTCGAACATGATGTCGATCCTCACCGATTGCCCCCATCGCGAGAAGCTGGGGTGGCTGGAGCAGAATCACCTGAACGGCCCCGCGCTGCGCTACGAGTGGGCGCTGGATCGGCTGGCGGCGAAAAACGCGCGCGACATGGCGGAGGCGCAGACGTCGGAGGGGTTGATCCCGAACATCGCGCCGGAATACACGGTGTTCAAAGGGAACTATCGCGCGGCGGCGGAGTGGGGCGCGTCGTTTATTTTGGTGCCGTGGCAGCAGTATGTCTTCACCGGAGACGACTCGCTGTTGCGAGAGCACTACGAAGCCATGAAGCGCTACTTCGCGTATCTGGAGGGGCGCGCGGCGGGCGGATTGCTCGCGGAGGGGCTGGGCGATTGGTATGACGTGGTTCTGGGGAAGCAGGGACGCGCGAATCTCACGCCGCCAGAGCTTACGGCGCCGGCGCACTTTTATCAGGACGCGGTGGTGCTGGCGAAGATCGCGCGTGCGCTCGGGCGGGTGGAGGATGCGGCGGCGTTCACGGAAAAAGCCGAGGCGATTCGCGGGGTGTTCAACCGCGAACTTTTCAAGCCGGGCGCGCCGGAGCTCTACGGCACGGGTTCGCAGACCTCGCTGGCGCTGCCGCTGGCGTTGGGGATCGTCGAGCCGGGGGATCGCGGGGCGGTGCTGGCGGCGTTGTTGAAGGATATCGAGACGTGGGGATATTCGACGACGGGGGCGATCGGAACGCGGTATCTTTTCCGCGCGCTGACGGACGCGGGGCGGGCGGATCTGGTTTATCGGCTGGTCACGAATCCGGATATGCCGGGCTACGCGTTTCAGTTGAAGCAGGGGGCGACGAGTCTGGCGGAGTCGTGGACGGCGGAGACCGGCGCTTCGTGGAACCACTTCTTCCTCGGGCAGGTGACGGAGTGGTTTTACGCGGATCTCGCGGGTCTGCGTCCGGACGAGGCGTATCCGGGTTTCAAACACACGATCATCCGGCCGCATCCGGTGGCGGGGGTGGATTGGGCGGAGGCGGAGCACGAGACGCCGCACGGCCGCGTGGCGGTGCGCTGGGAGAGGAATGGCGGGGTGTTTCGGTTCGAGGCGACGGTGCCGGCGAACACGACCGCGACGATTTATGTGCCGGTCGGGGAGGGGCGGACGGCGCGGGTGGACGACGGGCGCGGGGTGGCGGCGCTCGGACGCGAAGGGGATCGCGCGGTGTATCGGGTGGAGTCGGGGCGGTATCGGTTTGAGGTGGAGTAGCGGCGAGGGTCCGATCCCGCGGGCGGGACGCCCGTGCCACACACGGAAAAAAGGCGCGCCGGAAACCCGGCGCGCCTTTGCGAGTGGAGATTCGTTCCACGGCCCGGTTCAGGGCGCGATGGCGATCTGGTCGAGGTTGGCGAGGTCCTGGCCGTTGGATTCGAAGCGGATCGTGTTGCCCGCGCCGGCGGCGAGGGTGACGGGGACGTTCATCGTGGTCCAGGTGGTCCAGCTTCCGGTGGGGGTGAAGGTGATGTTTTGGGCTGCGCCGTTGACCAGGAGGCGGCCGGTGCGGGAGGTGGTGATGCCGAGGGCGAAGCGGATCGTCAGCGTGGCCGCGCCGCCGGCGCCACCGCCGTCGATGCCGGAGAACTGGAGGTAGCCGCCGGTGGTGGGGAAGTTGGCGAAGCCGGTGCCGTTGAAGCCGGCGTTGTTGCTGTCGATCGTGACGCCGCCGCCGTAGGTGGCGGACTCGGATTGGAGGGTGACGGCCGGGATGCCGGCGGGCACGGCGGGCGTGGTTTTCACGAGCACGCCCAGGGTTTGCGTCCAAGTGCTGCCGTCGCCGTCGGTGACGGTAAAGTCGAAGCGCGCGCGGCCGGCGTAGTTGAGCGTGGGGGTGAAGACGGCGGTGTAGCCGTTGGGTTGGAGGGCGACGGTGCCGTTGCTGATGTTGGCGAAGGAGAAGGTGACTGGGGCCTTCACGAAGCCGCGGACGTAACGGCGAAGGTCGACGCTGAGCGTGGAGGGGGTGCCGGTGATGTTGCGGTTGATGGCGGCGTGGGGGATGGCCTTGAAGTGGAGATATTCTTCGAGGCGGGTGTATCCGGCGGGCGTGTTGGCGGGCATGAAGCTCAGGCCGGAGAGGAGGCCGCCGGAGTTGGGCAGGGCGGTGTTGTGGTCCTGGGTGGAGACGGCCCAGCCGAGGGCGCTTTCCCAGTAGTCGGGCATGCCGTCCAGATCGGCGTCGGCGGGGGCGGCGGCGGAGTTGAGGGTGCCAAAGCCGTTGTTCGTGATGTTGTAGGGGGCCTGGGCGAGGAGGGCTTCGCCGGAGGAAGGCGTGTCGTTGGCATCGAGCGGCGAGTCTTTCGCGACGAGGATGCTCTGCTGGTTTTCGACGCTGGTGATGAGGAGCGAGTCGAGTTCGTCGCGAAGGTTGCCGGAGTAGGTTGCGTCGAGGCGGAGCGGGCCGGCGGCCGAGAGGACCTTTTTGTAGGCGGTGAGCGGCGCGTCGATGACGACGGCGGCCGTGCCGGTGGCGCCGGTGAAGGCGGAGGCGGACTGGCTGTAGCTGACGGTGCCGGGGGTGCTGCCTGCGTTGGGGTAGGGTTGGCCGGCGACGATGGAGTAGCCCTTGTTGGTGCCGTCGAGCAGGCCGTTGGCGTTCGAGTCGTGGAGGCAGTTGTCGAGGTAGAGGGCGAAGTTGGGCAGGCCGTTGTCGCCGATGCGGGCCTTGGAAAGGGCGGTGTTGTCGACGCCGAACTGGTGGTCGGGGATCGAGATGAAGTAGTTGCCGCGGACGTTGGCCTTCCAGTTCACGTTGGACTGGGAGTCGCCCATGATGAAGCCCTCGGTGCGCCAGTGGAAGGTGACGTTGTTGATCCACTCGAGCAGGCCGTAGGGTCGGGCCTTGGGGTTTCGGGTGCGGTGGTGGGCCCAGAGCGAGTGGTGGCAGGTGCCGTCCTGGAGGTCCCAGAGGCCGCCGGCGTTGTGGCGCTCCATGCCCCACGAGCTCGTCGAATACTGCATGGTGAAGTTGTCGAGCGAGCTGTTGAAAAAGGAGATGTTCTCGTCGGTGCTGAACATCAGGGAGACGTGGTCGACGATGCTGTTGGTGGCGCTGCTATCGAGGTTGAGGCAGTCGCCGGCGCCGCCGTATTTGCCGTGGCGGATACGAATGTGGCGGATCACCTGGTTGTTGCCGGTGAGGAGGATGCGGCCGTCCTTGAGGCCGATGCCGTCGCCGGGGGCGGTCTGGCCGGCGATGGTGATCTTGTTTTGGACGAGGCGGACGGTCTTGTTGCCGGTGTTGGAATTGTTGGCGATGGGGATGTAGCCGCTGACGGCGAAGACAATGGTGCGACCGGAGGCGGGGGCGTTTTGGATGCCGTAGTTGAGCGAGCCGGCGCCGGAGCTGGCGAGGTTGGTGACGACATAGACATCGCCGCCGCGGCCGCCGGTGGCGTAGGCGCCGAAGCCTTGGGCGCCGGGGAAGGCGGGGATCTGGGCGCGGGCGGCGGTGGCGGCGAGCGAGGCGGCGGCGAGGGCGGCGAGCAGGCGGAGCGAGCGGCTGGCCGCGGGCGATTCGGAGCGGGGGAAAACGCCGGCGGCGGGGCGAGGCGCGGACGACGGGCGGGGGTTTGTGGTTTTTTGGGTGTTCATGTTCGGGGAGGGAAAGCGTGAACGGGGTGAACGAATGGCCGCCCTGGTCGGGCGAGGGAAAGGGGTGCGCCGGGAAAGGCGGGGATCCGGGCGCGGGAGGAACCGAGCGGGCCGGGGTGGGGCGTAAACAGCGACCAATGCGCGCATTGTAGAGCAGTGCGCGGTTTGCATTGTTGTTTACGAAAGGCGCGGGTGCCGGAGCCTATCGAACGGTCCGAGCGGCGGGAATTTGCCGGGGGCGCAAAAGAGGCTGTTTTCCGATCCGGCCTCGCCTGCCCATGATTTCACCGCGCCGCGTCTTTTGGTTTTCCGCGAGCTTGATCGTCTTCGCCCTTCGGCTCGGAGCCGGGACGGGGCGCGTCGAGCAGTGGGATGTGTTCGAGCTCGAGCTGCGCGGGCCGGCGGAGGGGAATCCGTTCACGGAGGTGGAGGTCTCGGCGCGGTTCACCGACGGGACGCGGAGCGTGGAGGCGGAGGGCTTTTACGACGGCGAAGGCGTTTACCGGGTGCGCTTCATGCCGGAGGCGGCGGGGAAGTGGAGCTATCGCACCGCGAGCAATCGCGCCGAGCTGGCGGGACGCGAGGGGGAGTTTTTCGTGACGCCGCCCTCGCCGGGCAACCACGGGCCGGTGCGGGTGGCGCGTGAGCATCATTTCGCCTACGCGGACGGCACGCCGTTCCGGCCGGTCGGCACGACGATCTACGGCTGGATGCACCGTTCCGAGGAGTTGCGCGAGCAGACCTTGCGCACGCTGGCGGCGTCGCCCTTCAACAAGGCGCGCATGCTGCTGTTGCCGCAGGATTTCCCGGCGGATCAGGCGCCGCCGCCGGTGTTCGCCTTCGAGGGTCGGCCGCCCGCGGACTGGAATCTCGCGCGGTTCAATCCGGCGTTTTTCCGGCATGTGGAAGCGTGCATCCGGCGGCTACGAGAGCTGGGGGTGGAGTGCGATCTGATCCTGTTTCATCCCTATGGGAAAATGTGGGGCATGGATCACATGGACGCGGCGGGCGACGACCGTTACGTGCGGCAGGTGGTGGCGCGCTTCGCGGCGTTTCGGAACATCTGGTGGTCGCTTGCCAACGAATACGACTTCCTGCGCTGGAAGCGGACGGAGGACTGGGATCGGATGCTCCGGCTCGTGCAGCGGGCGGATCCCTCCGCGCACCTGCGCTCCATCCATAACGGGACGAATATCTACAACCACACGCAGCCCTGGGTGACGCACGCGAGCATCCAGTGCGGGGCGGCGGTGGAGGAGGCGGGGCGGGCGGAGTTGTTTCGCAGCGCGTTCCGGAAGCCCGTGGTGTATGACGAAGTCAAATACGAGGGAAACGTCGAGATGCGCTGGGGGCGGCTCGACGGGCGGGAGATGACGCACCGTTTCTGGACGGGGACGGTGGCGGGCGCCTACGTCGGCCATGGCGAGTGTCTGCGGGCCGGCGGCGACCGGGAGGCGACTTGGATATCGCGGGGCGGCGAACTGCGCGGAGAGAGCCCGGCGCGGATCGCCTTTTTGAGGAGGATCCTCGAAGAGGGGCCGACCGAGGGGATAGATCCGATCGACAAGTGGCAGCCGCCGTCGGGCATGGGCGGGCGGCCGGGGAGTTATTACCTGCTCTATTTTGGCCGTGAGGCGCCGACGGAGTGGGCCTTCGAGCTCTATAAGAACGGGCTTCGCGAGGGTATGCGGTTCCAGGTGGAGGTGATCGACACGTGGGAAATGAGCGTCAGCCCGGTCGAGGGCGTTTTTGTCACGAAGAAGAAGGACTCTTACACTTACGTGGACGCGGAGCGGCGCGTGGTGGCGCTGCTGGGAAAGCCGGGGATCGCGCTTCGCATCCGCCGCGTGGACGGGGATGCGGACGGGTCTGCGCTCGAATCGTCCGACGAGTAAAAAACAAATGCCGCGCCCGAGGGCGCGGCATCAAGGGGCGGACGACGGAGCCGGAGCTTGGGCGGAGGAATCGCGTCGGGGGGCTTGTCGGATCTCCCTTACGGCTGGACCGGGAAGCGCTGGTCGAGGCGCTCGATCGATTCGGCGGAGAGCTTGCCGAGCGGGATGTCGAAGATCTGAAGGTCGGCGAGGCGCAGGACGGTGACCGCGTCTTTTTTGCGGGAGCGGACGACGACTTCGATTTCGCGGCCTTGGAAGTCGGTGAGGACGAGGAGATTTTGGCCGCGGACGAAGGTGCGCTCGCCTTCGCAGGTGGGGCATTTGTCGGTTCCTTTGCAGGTGCGGCAGGCGACGCGGCCGGATCCCTGGCAGATGGTGCAGCGGCCGCGGAGGACGGGTTCGCCTTTGTTCATCTCGACGAGTTCGCCGGCGTGGTCGCGACTGAAATGGGCGATCTCCTTTTTGCCCTTCACCTTGTATTCGTAGGGGAACCAGAGCTTCTCGGCGTCGGCCTCGGTTTGGCCCTCGATCGTGCGCTTGGTCCAGCCGGGGGCGTCGGGCTTGAGGCAGGTGGCGGGGCAGGAAGCCTGGCCTTCCTTGCAGTCGCGGAGCGGGCAATGGCCGTCGCCGCGGCAGGTGGGGCAGGCGACGGATTCGCCGTCCTTGGCCGCGAAGCCGGGGAGCGGGAAGCCGAGGGCCAGGCCGAAGGCGAGAAGGCAGAGAAACCGGGACACCGGTCGGAGGGAGAGCGAGGGGAGGCGCATGGGGGAGAGAGCGGTTGCACTCCATGACGCGTCTCCCGGCAAGCCCGGAGCAAGATCCGGGGCGTGTTTTCAAGCCGGGCGGGAGGTCCGGGCGTCGCCCGGTTCCGGGGCGGAGGCGTGAACCTCAATCTGGCGATAGCCCCGGCGAAAGATCGCGCAAGGTGCTGAATCGGACGGTGATTGCAGCGAGCCGAAGGCGCACCTGGAAGGTGCGTCGAGCGGTCGATGCGATCAGCAGATGATCAGCAGGTTGTGCGAGATGAGTCGTGGCTATCGCCGGCTTTAGGGTGGAAGACCGACCCCGACGGGATCGCGTCCGGGCGGGTTTTATCGGGCCGGAGTCCGGCCGCGGCCGGAGGTTTCGGCGCCGATCTTCGGCCGCGTGGTCCCGGGCCGGCGATCAATCCGCGACGGTCTCGTCGTCGAGGAAGATCCATTTCTCGACGTCGAACTTCTGGCGGTTGAGGGCCTCGGCGTATTCGGGTTTCCTTACGAGGCTGCCGGGGCCGTTCATCACCATCTGGATCTTTTCGTTGGGGATGTGGTGCTTCAGCAGGACGAAGGAGGCGTCGTAGTCGCGGCTGTCGTAGCCGATGCCGAGCTTGCGGTAGGCCTCGTTGGAGCTGAGGGCCTGGCCGTTTTCCGTCATCATGCGGTCGGCCGCGTAGGCGCCGAAGCCGGCGCCTCGGCCGTCGTTGTAGACGAGCAGCATGGCGCCGACGCCGTAGCCGACGATGTGTTTCACGGACTGCTTCATCTTGTCGCGGTTCTCGACCTGGCGGAGCGGGAAGCGGTTGAAGAGCGACTCGGAGTGGACGCGGACGACGGGGATGTCGTGGATGCGGGGGTGCCCGTGGGTGAGGACGACGAAGTCCTGCGAGGTCACGATGTCGTAGTAGACGTGGACGCGAAACCAGTAGGGCGTGGTGATGAGGTCGAGGATGGGGTCGTCGGGCTGCAGCTTCCGGTGCGCGGAGAGCGCCTCGGGGTTGATCGTGACGAAGAAACGGTTGTCGCGAATGAGGCGGTAGCCGCGCACGAGGGGATTGGCGCCGGCCATGTAGCGCTCGATGCGGTCCTTGCCGAAGAGTTCGCGGAACTGGAGCTCGGAGAGGAGGATGTCGTTGTCCACCGGCTTCATCGGGAGGAAGTAGCTGGCGGAGTAGATGAAGCGCTTGGCCTCCGGGAGGGCGTGGGGGCGGAACGGCTTTACGGGCTCGGGGGGGAGGGCGCGCTTTACCGTGGACTCGGTGGGGCGCTTGAGGATGTGGCCGCCGGCGGCCTTCGAGGTCAGGTAGGCGAGGTTGAAGGGCGAGGGCTCGAACTCGAGGGTTTCGGTGCCGACGACGGAGAGTCCTTGGGCGCGGAGGGCCTCGACTTTGTCGGGGTTGTTGGTGAGGACGATCCAGGAGGCTCTTATGCCGAGCAGGTAGCAGATGTGGGAGATGTTCTCGTAGTTGCGGTGGTCTTTTTCGAGGCCCATCGCGGCGTAGGCGGCGAAGGTGGAGACCTGGTCGAGGGAGGCTTGGACGAGCATGCGGTCGCGGGCCTTGCCGACGTAGCCGACGCCGCGGCCTTCCTGGAGGAGGTAGAAGAGGACGCCGTTGCCCTTTTCGGCGATGACCTTGAAGGCGCCTTCGAGCTGCTGGACGCAGTCGCAATCGCAGCCCTGGAGGGTCTCGGAAGTGACGCAGCTGGAGTGGAGGCGGGTGTAGAGGGTGGAGGCGGTGGTGACGTCGCCGTGGGCGAGGGCGATGATGTAGTGCTTGTCGATGATGTCCTGGAAAACGTAGGCGCGGAAGAGGCCGAAGACGGTGTCGAGGACGCAGTTGGCGATGTAGAGCGTGGTGGCGTAGAGGGGCCGCTCCTCGAGCGAGGTGGGCTTGAGGATGGCGCCGGTGGCGTGCTGGAGCTCGCGGACGAGGCCGGCGAACTCGGGGGGGACGGCGCTGGTGGGATCGAAGGTGGCGGCGGACATTTAAAGCGTGGAGCGAGGAGCGGGGAGCTTGGAGCCGGAGGAAGCGGGCGGGGTGTTGTTTTTAGCCACGGAGGACAGAGAGCTCGGACACAGAGAGCACGGAGGAAAAGGCGGGAGAGCGGAAGAGGCGGTCCAAGAGGAAGTAGAGGTGCGGGCTTTAAAGAGACACAAGACCGGCAAAAGGGCAGCTTTGGTGCGGGATTGGTGATGCGGTTCCGTGGTCTTTCGCGGGGCGGGCTCAGTGCGCGATGTGAAAGGGGAAGATTTTGAAAAAGCTGAGGAAGAATGTCGTGGCGATGACGTAGCCGAGGACGGGCAGGCCGCGGGGCTTGCCGGCGAGGAGGGCGAGCAGGGCGGCGGAGATGAGACCGAAGCCGATGCCTTCGGCGATGCTGAAGGTAAGAGGAATGCCGATGATGACGAGCGCGGCGGGGATCGCGACGTGCAGGTCGCCAAAATCGATCTCGGCCACGGATTGGAGCATGAAGACGCCGACGAGGATCAGAATGGGCGCGGTGGCCGCGGCGGGGATGGCGAGGAAGAGCGGAGCGAGGAAAAGCGACATCAGCATGAGCACGCCGACGGTGATCGCGGTGAGCCCGGTGCGGCCGCCGGCCTCCACGCCGGAGGAGCTTTCGACGTAGCTCACGACCGTGCTGGTGCCGCAGAGCGAGCTGAGGATGGCGGCGAGCGAGTCGGCGAGCAGGGCGCGACCGGCCTTGGGCAGGTGGCCCTGTTTGTCGAGCAGGCCGGCGCGTTTGGTGACGCCGATGAGCGAGCCGATGTTGTCGAACATGTCGACGAGCAGGAGGGAGAGGATGAGCGGCAGGACCTTCAGGAGCGCGGAGACGTCGGCGAGGAAGGACAGGTCGAGGCGGAGGAATACCGGCGCCATGGAGGGCGGCGTGGAGAAGAGCCGCTCGGGCAGTGCGGTGACCTTGCCTCCGTGTCCGTCGGGGACGAAGAGGCCGGCGACGGTGATGAGCAGGAGGCTGATGAGGATGGCGCCGGGGATTTTGCGGACGGCGAGGACGGCGGTGAGGATGACGCCGGCGAGGGCGAGGGCGACGGGCGGGGAGGTGAAATTACCCGGCGACACAAGGGTCTCGGGGTGGGCGGCGACGATGCCGGCGCTTTCGAGTCCGATGAAGGCGATGAAGACGCCGATGCCGGCGGTGATGGCTATCTTGATCGGGTAGGGGATGGCTTGTATCAGCTTTTCCCGGACGCCGGTGAGGGAGAGGAGGAGGAAGAGGACGCCGTTGACGAAGACCATGCCGAGGGCCTGTTGCCAGGGGACGCCGGCGCCGAGGCAGATGGAGAAGGCGAAGAAGGCGTTGATCCCCATGCCGGGGGCGAGGGCGAGCGGGTAGTTGGTGAGCAGCGCCATCAGGAAGGTGGCGAGCGCGGCGCTGACGGCGGTGGCGACGAGGAGGGCGCCCTTGACGGCGATGAAGGAGGCCGCGGTCGGATCGGAGCCGATGGCGGGGTCGGCGCCGAAGCCGTTCATCAGAATGGCCGGGTTGACCGCGAGGATGTAGGCCATCGCGGTGAAAGTGGTGAGCCCGGCGGCGAGCTCACGTCCGACGGTGGTGTTGTGTTCGGCGAGTTTGAAGAAGCGGGAGAGCATTTGGAGCGAGGTGCCAGGGGAGGGGAGCGAGGAGTCTAAAGATGAGAACCACAGGCGGCGGGATGGCTCGCGGCAAAAGCGGCCTGCCGGGAGGAAAGGGAACGAGGACGCGGCGCGCGAGGATTTGCCGGGCGGAGGGCTGCGTCCGCGGGGAGGAGCGGAGATCGGGAATCCTTTGAATGCCTGTTGCATGCGTTGCCACGGTGAAGTTGCGTGACGTCATGAGTCTGTTGTCTTTGGTCTTCATGGCGGTGCGAGCGCTGATCTTTGGTTTTTTCGGCGCGGCGCTGGCGTATTTCGTGTTGCGCGACGCGATCCGGTTTCGAGCGGAGTGGTCGAAGGTGCTGCCCGCGGCCTGGCTGGCCAACTTCGTGCTGGCGATCAGCGAGATCGCGGTGGTGGGCTACTTCGACAGGAGGGATCCGGATTTTTTGATCAAGTATGTCGCCCTGCTGGCCGTGATCGCGCTGGTTGCGGGAATATTGGCGAATCGGCTGAGCGTCAAAAGCGAGTCAGGGCGGACGATGAACTGGTTGTCCGCCGGCGTCGCAGGAGGCTGCGTGGTGGCGCCGGCGCTGGTGGTCGGCGTGCTCGTGGCGGGAACCATAGATGCGATGGAATGACGCGTTATGGTCCTGTTCGGATGCGAATGGGATGCGGCGGCGGGAGCTCTAGGTATCGTCAGGCCTTCTCGAAGAGAGGGAGCTGCTCCATGCCGGGGACGGTGACGAGGCCCTTGTCGGTGATGCGAAGCGCAGGGATCACCGAGAGCGGGATGAGGTTGAAGCCCATGTAGGGGAGGGTGCAGCCGGCGGCTTTCCAGGCCTGCTTGAGCCTCGTGGTTTCCTTGGCCACGACGGGGGCGCGTTTGTCGCTGAGGAGGCCGGCGACCGGGAGGGCGACGGAGGCGAGGACCTTGCCTTGGTCGACGACGCAGACGCCGCCGCGGAGTTTGCGGAGGGTTTCGACGGCGAGGCGCATGTCGGGCTCGTTGGTGCCGGCGACGATGAGGTTGTGGGCGTCGTGGCCGACGGTGCTGGCGACGGCGCCGGAGCGGAGGCCGAAGTCCTTGAGCAGGCCGTGGGCGACGGCGCCGGATTTGCCGTGGCGCTCGAGGATGGAGACGAAGCAAAGCGAGTGCGCGGCGAAGTGGGCGGCCCACGAGGTGGCCGGTTCGAGGCGGATACGGTCGTGGTGGAGGATGATGCCGGGGAGCGCGGCGCGGATGACGTTGGCGACGACGGGCGTGGAGGGGAGGGCGGGCGTGAGCGGGGCGGACTTGGCGGCGGGCGGGAGCCTGACGGTCGCGTAAGCGGATTTCGGATACGCGTAACGCTTGGAAAGGGCGCGATCGAGGAGCGGGGTGATCTTGCGGTTTTTGACCACGAGTTCGCCGCCGAACCAGGTGGATTGGGGGACGAGGTCGTCGTCGAGGAGGACGAGGTCGGCGCGGCGGCCGGGGCCGAGGCCGCCGATCTCGCCGTCGAGGGCGTAGCGGGTGGCGGGGTGGAGGGAGCCGGCGGACCAGGCGAGGGGTTTGGGAAAACCGGCGGCGGCGGCCTGGCGGGCGACCCAGTCCATGCCGAAGAGGAAGAGGTCGTCGGCGTCGCGGTCGTCGGTGCAGACGCAGACGCGTTTGGTGGAGGCGCCGAGCTCGGTGACGGTTTTGATCGCCTCGGGAAGGGAGTGCCAGGGGGTGGCGGGGTTGCCGCCGCGGAGGAAGACCCAGACGCCGTTTTCGAGGAAGTCGTCGGCGATGTCGCGGTCGATGGCCTCGTGGGTGTCGGTGATGCCGGAGGCGGCGCCGGCGGCGACGAACTCGCGGCCGTAGATGTGGCCGCAGACGGGACGGCCTCGCTTGAGCGCCTCGGCGAGGATGGCGTGGGAGCGTTTGTCGCCCATGGCGACTTGCACGAAGTCCATTTTTTCGCCGAGGGCGCGGGCCTCGGGCCAGCGGTCGAAAAGGGCGCCGATCTTGGCGGCGGTCAGATCGCCGCCGGCGGTCTCGAACTTCGGCGAGGTCGCGGGGACGGTGCTGGGGACGGTGAGGAAGATGTTGAGCGGGGCCAGGCGGGCGTCGCGGAGCATCCACTCGACGCCGGCGGCGTCGCAGACGTTGCCGATCTCGTGGGAGTCGCAGAAGAGGGTGGTGGTGCCGTTGAGGAGGGCGGCCTCGGCGTAGGCGCAGGCGGTCATCATCGAGCTCTCGATGTGGACGTGCGGGTCGACGAGGCCGGGGGCGAGGATGGCGTCGGCGGCGTCGTGGGTGGCGAACTTGGCGCCGGCGACGGAGGCGAAAGTCTTCTTGGCGGCGCCGGCGGGTTTGGCGCAGGCGATGCGGCCGGCTTTCACCCAGAGTTCGCGGTCGGGGTGGATGCGGTCGGTGTAGGTGGAGAGCAGACGCGCGCCGGTGATGACGAGGTCAGGAGCGGCGCGGCCCATGGCGACGGCCGCGAGCTGGCGGGTGAGGGTGTGCAGCGGCTTGACGGAGAAACGAGTGAGCGACGGCATGTTTCGGAGGGGTTGAGGGCGAAAACCGAAGACTTCGAGTCGGAGACGGCGGGCGCAGGCGGGGTGAAGCAGACCGCGAGCCATGAAGCCGGATCATGGCGCCGGAGCGAGAAGGAAGGCGAACGCGCCGGGGTGGCGCGGGCATGCTTTTCCCGTCTTAGCCGCAACCATGCAGTCGAGAGGGTCGCATCGAGGTGATCTGGCGGCGGTAGTGTCTCCGAAGTTCAGCAAAAAGACAGGTCATGGTAGGTGGTTGGGAGA